>JALERM010000147.1 GCA_022764165.1 Eubacterium sp.
AGAAGCATTGGGGAAAGCGAGTCCGAAAATATGCACTTAGCAAGACTTTGGCGCGAAGGCTCTCCTGAGCGTCAATTAGTCGCGCTTAGTGCATAGTTGAGGAGGAGCGGCCTGCTTCTGAAAATCACAGAGATTCTCCGTCCCCCCCTCCAAACGAATCACAAACAAGCTCTTACTTTCGCAAGCACTTCATCCCTGACTTCATCTGTCAGTTTTCCCGGCGTCCATGTAACCCCTGCATGATCATCCTTATATCTCGGAATCAGATGCATATGAAAATGGAATACTGTCTGTCCTGCAGCTTCACCATTGTTCTGAACCACATTAAATCCATCACACTGCAGTGCTTTTGTCATTGCAATTACCATTTTCTTTGCTAATCTGATTACTTTCTCGGCCAGTTCATCCGGAAGTTCGTAAAGATTTGCATAATGCTGTTTGGGAAGAATCAGAGCATGTCCTTTTGATGCCGGACCAAGATCCAATATTACACGAAAGTCTTCATCTTCATAAAGTGTTGCTGACGGAATTTCTCCCGCTGCAATTTTGCAAAAAATACAATTTTCCATCTTTTTCCTCCATAATCTCCCGTTTAGTGTCGGGTATTGTCGATTGAAATTTGTTGCTTCCTTCGTTGTACAATGATACACTTTTTCTGGAAAATCATCATGCAAACGAGGTATTTATATGTTATCCACAATGGAAAAACATCAATTAGAACACTACAGTCAGATTTACCCTGAACTGGGAAATCTCATTCAAAAACTGGAGCTTTCACATCAGATGGAGCTTTCCAGAGTTTCTCACGAGATACGCAACCCTGTTACGCTTGTAAACAGTTTTCTTCAGCTTACCCAGTCTCATCATCCTGAGGTTTCAGATTTTGATACCTGGCAGCCGCTCATGGAAAACATGAATTATCTGAGAAACCTTCTGGACGAGTTTTCCTGCTACAATAATTCCCGCAAACTTCAAAAGGAATGTTTTTCTCTGACACCCTTCCTTCAGACATTAGTTTCTGAATGCAGCAGTCTGCTGAGTCCTATATCTATTTCCTTTATCAAGCAGAGTGCCATTCCGTCCGCCGCTTTCGACCGGACCAAACTTCGCGCCGCTATCCTGAATCTGATTCGGAACAGTGCCGAAGCCATAGCCCATAATCCGGATGGATACATCCGTGTCTCACTTTCCTTCGATGGTTCCAACTTCCATATCTGTGTGAGTGATAACGGTCAGCAGATTCCAGAAGAATACCTGGAAACCCTGTTTGAGCCTTTTGTTTCACATAAACCGGAAGGCTCAGGACTGGGACTGGCGATTGTTCAGTCAATCGTCCAGGCACATAACGGATCCGTTACCGTGGAATCGGATTCTGATAACACCCGTTTTACCATTCATCTGCCCCTGTGTTATTCCTGACACAGGGCTTTTTATATGATACAATGGTCAGAAGTGCACCTGCCAGCACACCGCCAATATGAGCCGCATTATCAATGCCAACTGAACGAAATCCATGATAGATGCTCAATCCAATCATCAGAAGGAGACGGGATGCCGTAATCTGCTGCAGTCTTCCTCCATTTTTTACCAGAATAATTAATATTCCTCCGATAACAGCAAACACTGCACCTGACGCTCCGGCACTCACTGCTGCCGAACCACTTCTGCAGTCCATAACAACCGACAACAAATTACCGGCCATTCCACCGCCAATATATATCACCAGATACTTCCATTTGCCCACAATCTCTTCCAGTGTATCACCAAGAAACAGAAGCAAAAGCATATTATTGAAAAGATGTTCTATCCCAAAGTGAAGAAACATACTGGTAAACAGTCGATACCACTGCCCTTCCAGAATCCAGGGGGTATACGCCGCACCACATTTCAACATGAATGCAGCATCTTCTGTATCTCCCAGTATTTCCATCACCACATAAACCAGAATATTAACTGCGATTATCAACAGATTCACCCAGTTAATCTTCCCCCGGAAAATCTGTTCCAATGCATCCGGTGAATCATATCCGTAAGGCTCCTGCATTTTCTCACTCCTCTACTGTAAATCAGCCTCTTCTGTCCTTCCATTATAAAACACCACAGCAAGCTTTACAATAGTACATTTCCGTTACTGGTCACGGAACGAACAGCAACACATTTCCCTGGTGATAATCAATTCTTTCTCAGAATATATGTCAGATCTGCAAATTTTATTTCATCGCCGACCTTAATCTCTATTTCTTTTTCTCCCGGAAGTGCTTTACCATTTACCCACGTTCCATTTCTTGAATTCATATCACAGAGATAGCAATGCCCTTTATCTATTCGGATCCTGGCATGCAGGCGGCTGATTGCAGAAGAAGGAAGCAGCACGTCTGCCATATCCGCCATTTTTCCAATAAACCATTGTTTCTTTTCACGTAAATGAATGGGCGGCAGGTTAGACGAGCCTTTACTTTCCAGAAAAAATTCTGTATTTTCTTCCGGCATACATAATATCTGAGTAAAACAGGGTTCCTCCCATCCCTCCTCTATTTCTTCTTCCATTGCTTCCTGTTTTCCTTCCTGACGAATGTACTGCTCTTTGTGTACAGTTTTCTTTTTTCTCGTCAGCAAATGTACTGCTGCACCCGATACAATTCCTATCAACCCCAGCAGACCTGAGATCCAGATCGCCGAAGGATAATTTTTCCACAGATACCAGCCGGACAATCCTCCAATTAATATACCTGCTGCTGCCAGTGTAACTGCAGCTGAATGGCGTTCCTCAGGTTCTTCCTCCAACAGAATCTGTACATTTTCTTCCTGCGTTTTTTCCTGTTCCGGTTCATAATCACAGAATTGTTCCTTTTCTTCTTTTTTCTTCAGATGATCTGTACAGACTTCAATCTGTTCCATAAAACCCTCAAGGGAAAACACCTCCTGAACTGCATAGTGGTAAAATCCATAACCAATCATAATTCCTTCCTGATTCTGATGATCCAGAAGAGGAAGAAGTTCTTCCATCAAAGAGCAAAAACTCTCTTCTATTTTTCTGTCTGTCCCGGGAACACAACAGAATAAAACCTCTTTTACCTGAGCATCTACAAAAATATATTCCATTTCCAGAAGCAAATAACCTGCTTCCAGAAGATATTCATCCAATTCAGCCAGCGTATATGCAAGACTTTTACATAACGCCAGCACTTCCTCGCCGGTGATTTTTTTACAGCTGCATCGTTGTTTCAGTGAAATCCGGGACGTTACATCATAATAAAGCAGTACATCTTCATCCATTCTTCTGCAGCTGCAGGAAAGGAGACCCGGAATTGTATTTTCTGTAATCATCCGCAGCGGATAGGACGACTCCGGCTGTTGATCCGGGATAACCACCAGATAACTGTGCTGCATATCTCTCCTATATTCAGTTTTCATACGACTATCCTTTCTGTAAAGCTTCTAATTTTCGGATATACGTCACAGGCCGCACGATTTTTTGTGATACGGTAACATCTGCCTTCCATGACTTTCTTCCCCAGACCGGTGTTTCACCGGCAATATGAACTTCCAGACGGTCACCGCTTCCGGTAATTGCTGAAGTTATTTGATTCCATGGCATCGGACTCTCATTACGCATGATATCCCACCGCTTTTTTGCCTCTTCTTCCCCTGATTTTCCTTTCAGAACCGCCCTGGTACTTCCTGCCAGCACGGTTTCACAAGCCGCCTGTGTATACCAGCATCTCTGATAAAGGAAAAATCCAAGTGACAGTACAAGAGCCATTACCATTACTGACAAAGGTATGACAAATGAAGCTTCTACTGTCAGCGAACCTTTTTTCATCAATCTCGTCTTCTTATCCATTTTGTTCCACCTCAATTTCCCACCTCCAGACAGGTTATCAGATAACTGGCCAGAAGAAATGGAGCAAACGGTATCTCTGATGTTCTCTTTTTCTGACCGATCCATACAATTACTCCCCACACCCCTGCAAGACAAAATCCCCCCAACATCACATTCCACAGTATCTCAATACCGGTCACCAGCCCTAAGGCCATACATAAGATTCCGTCACCACTGCCTATAGTATTGTTTTTTCCAACAGATAACATCCAGAGAAAAAATCCGGGAATCCATCCGGTCCATGCAAAGATTTGTTCCTGATTCCACCGAAAAAACACAGCCAGAAGAAGAAATGCTATCGTATAGATCAGATTAATCTCTCTTCTTTTTCCATCCGTCCATGCATTCACTGCAAGGTAAATCAATACAAGACTATTCATGCCGCACTCCTCGCTTTACACCGCTGGCATTGTGGTATACCTCCAAGTTCAGATTTTTTTACCAGACGAACAGTCCGGGTAAGCCCGCCGCAGGATGTACTTTTATGATAGCAATCGCCCTTTTCGGTATAGTACACAACTCCATTGGAACTTTCTGCTTTTCCGCACTTTTCACAGGAATGATATTTTCCTCCATAAGCATTTCTCAGATTATGGATTGATTGTTCTGTATCCTGCTTCACGGTAAACTGCAGGTGAGTACAGGATGATGATGTATGATAAACGCTTTGATGGTCTGTTACATAAACCATCTCATCCTGACTGTTGCCCGCGTGATTTTCTTCTGCATCTCTCCCTGTCCATCCTCTGACCTGACTTTCATTATGAAAATGAAGTGCAGGAACAGGTAAAATACTGATTGGAAGACGATATGTAATATTGGCATAAAGAGTTACGATATGATTTTTGTAAGATGATCCCACCGTAGACACTTCAACGTATTTTCCTAAATCCGGCATTTTCTTTTTTGCATAAATAGTACATACCACCGAAGACACTACCCCTTCCGGAGAACGCTCCCCTATTTCCGCTGCGTATGCATACATGCCAAGTTCCTGTGCACTCTGATGTAATGATAATTTGACCATAGACTGCACCCTGTAGATATCTATCAGACAGAATATCGTACACATTCCTATCAGGAAAAGCGGCACAACCACTGCTGCCTCCACAGTAAGTGATGCTTTTTTCCTGCAATTCAGAATACAGAGGAATGCCCTGCGGATTCCCTGGATGTTCACACGCCCGGAGGCATGTAATGTATTCTCTGCCTGAAGAGTTTTTTTGTTTGTTTTTTCGGTCTCCCAGGTACATTCCTCTGTATTCTGAACCTTCCTTCTGCTATTACTGTTACATCTCATACCCATACTCTCTCTGTATCGTAAAATTCTTTCCACAACAGGAAAACTTCATTTCCACCTGCAGATAACTGACGCACAGATCCATTCTGAAATTTTCCTTACCTGCCATACAACGCATTTCCTGTTCTGCCACATCCATAGTCCGAAGAACCTGTTCTTTGGAAGAACCTGCCGCCAGTAGAAGGCGAAGATATCCGGCATAATCCAAGCCTGAATCCTGATCTGTCTGCCCTTCCTGTAAAATCTCAGGTAATTTCCCCAGATTACTTAAAGACAACATCCAGCTCTGCTCTGTCTTCACCAGCGGAACCTTACCTCCCATCAGCAGCTGTCTTACATCCAGGAGACTTTCCCCGAATGCCCATGCGGCCTGAAGTAAAAGGCTGACTGCCTCTTCAAGCGCTACCAGTCCGGTTGCCGCACAAATAATCAATGCCGTCTCATGAATCTGTGCCTGACGTACAGAATTTTTAAGCAGATAAACCATATTAGCCGCCTCCCGCAGCCCTAATAATTTTCCAACCACAGATTTCAGATTTTCCTGATCGGAATCCTTCCCTGCCAGTGCATATTCCAGCTGATATTGAAGTGCACCATCCGGCAGTTTCCCCTTTATGTCTTCTCGCCCGTAATAATTCAAATGTTTGAGCATATATTCTCTGAAAATCATATTATCGGTTAAGTTATCCGGGTTTTGCCCATAATAGAGAATTCCCATTCCCTGTGTACAGGATCTGCTGCTCATTTTTTCCATTTCCCCAAAACCGGCGTCCGACAGTTCCGCTTCCAGCGGAAGTACCAGAGAAAGGATGCCCTTATCTTTTAACAAGGCTATTACTTTCAGAGGATTGACAAACTCTGAATCTTCCTCTTTTTTCTCCTGAACCTGGCCTTGAGCCTGCTGATACTCATCCTGTGCCTGTTCAACAGGTTCTGCGGTACTATCCGTTTCCTGTCTATCCAGAATCGTTTTCTGCTGCTGAACCTGTTGTAAAAGAAGCTGTATCCCCTGAATCCCTAAAGTGTCTTTCATATAATCAATTGCCTGAATCTTAAATGCCCTTCCGTCCTGATCAGCGGCAAGGGTGATTCCTGTTACTGCTCCGGTGTTTTTCGAGCAATTCCACAGATTTTCCCCACGAACATCCGTAATAATTTTTCCCGGACTGCAGCTTTTCAAAAATTTGTCCTCCACCTGCTCATACATACGTCCCGGCTGCAATACTCCTGTACCGTATCCTCCATCCAGAAAGAACACATGATATCTTTTCAACAATTCCCGGTCATAACCGGCAAATACGGAATATAAGCCTTCCTCGACTCCTGTCTCTGCCTGAACCTTTCCGCCCGCAATCTGCACCGAACGGAATATAACCTGTATCACTACCAGAAGCACTGCCAGAAAAAGACTGAAAAATAAAGTTACACTTCCTTTTTTCCTCAAGGGATACCCTCCTTTTTGTTTTTTTTGTGTTTATCTTGAACGGATAGAAGCTGCTCAGATACTGTCACTTTGAGATGTTATTTTAGAAAGGATATTATTCACAAGGCTGACCAGCTGTTTCTTAAAAATCATAACCAGTCCCACAAGAACCACAATGATTAATATCAGTTCTACAGTACCCAGGGCATCTTCTTCCGCCCAGAAACGTTTCCATAACCTCAAATCTCTCACCTCCTTTCCCATTGAACATTTCTATATGTCAACCTGAAAATGAAATCCAGGCAGGCACCAACATTAAAACAAACACAACCACCAGCATCAGAATCATGGGAAATAATAATCTTGTAGAAGCCTGTTCTCCAAGGACTCTCGCCTGCTGCTGTCTCATTTCCTGAGCCTTCGCAGCTTCTTCTTCAAGCAAATGTTCCATTCCTCTGCTTCCTTTCTGTAAATGCTGAATCAACAAAGCAGACAATGTTCTATACGGCAAAAGGCCCATCTTTTCTCCCATCCTGGCATAGACTTCCCGTTCTCCCAGACCTCTGTCCATTTCATGACAGGCTTCCACAAGAATCTCATATGCCTTTCTTACTTCTTTGGGTTTTACATATTTCTCATAATCATTTCCAATTCTCCAGATTGCCTTCCGGAGATTGATTCCAGCCCCCAGAAGCAAGGTCAGCTTACTCAGAATTTCCGGATAATCCTGCAGCATCTGCTGCCTTTCCTTTTTCTTTTTATCAGCCGCCGACTGCCTTTCTCTCATAACCAGTAAAACAGGGAAAACCAATGCCAGAAATACAACGCCCAGTATTGTTTCATTATTATTCTTTTTCCATGTCAGCCTGCTGCCATTCCATACTGCGGGAAGATAATACCATTCTTCCGTATCACTGTTATTTTCCTGCTCCACCAATTTCTGTAACTGCTCTTCTTCGCTTAATTCCGGCGGAAAAACAGTTACATACCACCGGCACGTTTCCTCCCTGTCCTGAACCGAAAGGGTCGCCTCCAGACAAACCTGTTTTCCCTGGGGAGGAATTTCCTGTTTTAGCTGTCCCTCCCAGTCCACGCAGGAAGGGTCACTGCTGATCCAACTGATTGTCACCGGATACGCCTCCAGTTTTTCAGGAAGATTTAGCGGCTGATTCACCATATCTATGCTGGTATTCTCTCCCAGCATCACTTTTTCCAGCTGCGTCTTTACTTCCTGTAAGACTTTAACCTCTTCTTCCTCCGTCAGAGCTTTTTCTTTTACATCCACAATCATTTCTTTTGTTTCCCGGCTTCCATTCTCATCCGTCCATTCCATCTCCAGACTCTCCTGAAAGCTTCCTTCCCCATAAACGGGACGCTGAATTCTGGTTACTTCTTCTCTTCCCATAAACAGGATATAAATTCCCGCTGCAGCGGCCAGTACAATGCTGCATCCAAAAGCCAGAAGAATACGCTGCAACACCTTTTCATCCAGCCATTCCGGAACTGCCCATCCTGTCTTTCGTAATTGTCCAAGTATCCATCTGCTCACTCTCATATGGCAATCCTCACAATCTTTCTGCCCATATAAAAGCTGCATCCATATACACAAAGACAAATTGTCATCACACAGACTCCTGCCGGGTTATGATACAGAACATCCATAAATCCCCGGGAACTTGCCTGCATATAAAGAATCATCCCTCCAGGCACCAGACTCATAATGAGCTGTTCCATCTTCTTTCCGGAAACAGCCACATCGATTTCTCTGCTGACGCGTATCTTTTCTCCAATAATTCTGGCCATTTTCTCCATGATATCGCCAAGATTTCCACCGGACTTTCTGGAAATCATAAAGATTTCCCCAAAGTTCAGAATATCTTCCACACCGGTCCGAAGCCCCAGATCAAGAAATAATTGATCAACACCCACACCTACTTTCATCTGCCGTTCCATATACACCAGTTCCTTCACCAGTTCATCCTCCGTACCGTAAATCTGCTCCAGTTCTTTTCTGCATTCTGTCACAGCACGCTCCATGGCATACCCCGCTCTCACTGCAGTCTGAAGCCCATGCAGAACATCCTGAAAATGATATGCGATACGCTTTTTTCTCTTATCAATTTTTTCTTTCTTTTTCCAGCGGATATACCAGATACCTGCCGGAATCCCCATCAGAAGAAACCAGAAAGAACGATAACAGAGATAATCGACAATAACCGTCAATATTGCTATTTCCAACACGGTCTGTATCCATTCTTTCAGTGAGAAATTATATCTGCTATAATCTATCTTCAAATTTTTTTACCTCTACACCTGACATCTGCAGTTTTTCTGTATCATATAACTCATTTTTTCTGTCCAGATGTCCTTTCTGGATATTCCAGGAATATAACGGCTGCAGCTTTACTTCCCCCTCTTCATAACCCAGAATTTCACAGATTTCAAACACCTTCCTGGATCGATCCGGCAATCTTCCCAGATGTACCAGCAGGTCAATACCGGAAGCGATCTGTCTGCGTATGGCTTCCAACGGCAGCTGCATCCCCATCAGAACCATGGTCTCTACCCTTGAGATCATATCCCTGGTACTGTTGGCATGTGCTGTCCCGAGACTCCCATTATGACCGGTATTCCATGCCTGAAGAAGGTCTATTGCCTCCGCACCGCGAATCTCACCTACAACAATGCGGTTAGGTGCCATTCGGAGCGCGGTTTTGATCAGATCTCTGATGGTAATTTCCTTATTCCCCTCCATGTTGGCAGGTTTCGCCTCCAGGCGCACCAGATTTTCAATCCCCTGTATCTGCAGCTCAGCACTGTCCTCAATCGTTACCAGACGTTCTTCAGAGGGAATATAATTGGACAGTGCATTGAGAAATGTAGTTTTTCCTGAAGAGGTTCCTCCTCCAATCAAAATGGAATAACCTGCCTGTACTGCCATTTTTAAAAATTCCGCTGCCTCCGCCGTAATACTCCCCTTTTCAATCAGCCATTCCATCGTTATAGGATGGTCAGGAAAACGGCGGATCGTCAGAACCGGACCATCCAGGGCTACCGGATACACGACTGCATTTACCCTGGCACCATTTTCCAGCCGGGCATCTACAATGGGAGAGTTCTCATTAATCACCCTGTTGCATTTGCCCACAATCTGCTGAATCACATCCTCCAGTTTTTCTCTTGATGCAAATGATTTTTCCCAGCGCATTTTTCTGCCGTTTTTCTCCAGAAATATATTCTGATATCCATTTACCATAATTTCTGTAACTTCCTCATCCTCCAGTAACTCCTGAAGAATGTCCAGTTTCCGGACAGAGTAAAACAGTTCTTTTCTCATGGTTTCCTTTTCTTCTACCCGAAGTCTGGTTCTCCTGGTCTCAGCCAGCACAAGTTCATCAATCCGGTCCAGAATCTCTTCATCCTGCCACTCTCTTCCATCATCCAGATCCTGCATCAGTTTTTTTCGAATAACTGTGTACATTTCTTTATCTCTCACACGCTACCTCCCGTTTCTTTCCGCAGCAGTTCCCTTACAAAATCCCCCAGTTCACTCCACACCAGATCATCAAAATATCCGGCACCTTTGTGAATGGTACGATGATAGGGGAGTTTTATTTTCTGAATTCTTTCCAGTACAGGAATTTTGTCCCACAGACGCAGCAGATTCTCAAACTGATTGATTTTAGCCTGGGACATGGGATCGGTACGTATCGGCATATAAATCTTATTGCAAAGCTCCATCAGTTCATAAAGCTCTGTCACACCGTCTCCCAGATCCAGTAAAATCACATCATATACACTGTTTCCTGCAATTTCCTGCAGAAGCTGTGTCCATTCCTTCAAACTGGTCTGCTGGATATCCATGGGAGACAGCACCGGCGGTACAAAATCCAGATTATTGACTGTCTGCACCATTCCGTTCAGCTTACCTGCCAGATTCGATGCATTCTGCCGCAGATAATAAAGCAGATCCCCCAGCGTCTGGTCATAATTTTTTTCCAATAGATACTCAAACCCTGAATATTCTTCCAGATTCAGATAGAGAACAGCTCTGCTTTTTGCCAGAACCTGCCCCAGAGTCAGTGCAAATGTTGTTTTCATGGTTCTTCCTACCGGCGAATATATGCCGATAATCTCCACATGTTTCCTATCTGTCTGCAGCAAAGGCGGCGGTATATGGCGTTTTTCTCCATAACAGGCCAGGGCTTCCCGCACTACCTGCGCAGAGGGCTGATATTTATAAATACTGGGATATTCATAGGTACTTTCCGGTACAATTCCTTCGGACAAAATCAAGATCTGTCCGATATCCTGCTCCTGTATGTCGTCACACATAGCATTCTCTGATATCAGAAGAAGCTCAACCGGATGTTCCTTTACAAAGTCCAGCAGCGTCTGTGCACTGGTAAAAACACGTATTTCAAAGGGAATGTTTTTCTTTCTACTCAGATATTCCATGAAATGATAGGCATACTCAACCTCCAGATCACAGACTGCAAAAATATTTCGTTCTTTTCTCACATAATCTCTCCTTTCAGCATCAGCAGCAATACGCTGCAAAAAACAGGTACGGTAAAATGGATATTTTCCGGGTGTTTTCCCGGTGCCAGATATGGCGGAAATGTTTTTGTTACAAGTACATGATTCAGATAAGTAAAAAAATATACAAATCGTTCTTTTGTATTACATCGAAAGAGCAGCACCGGAATTGCGATCACAGCTCCTACCAGAAAAGAAATTATGATAGAATATATAATAACTTTTCCTCCCATGGCACTCCCAAGTACCATGAAAACTTTGATATCACCGGTTCCCAGCATCCTGCAGAAGAACAGGGGAAACAGCAACAAGATCGGTATAAAGAGGCCAATGAACCATTCGGGTAACGATTTCGTTTCCACTCCCGAAAGACACAGGAACAGGCTGACGGCCACTCCGATACATATGGCCACATTCGATACTTTCTCCCACTTCAAGTCCATAATCATCGAAATTATGGAAAAACATAGGCAAAAAATGCAGGTAGTATTCATGTCAATCTCCACTTTTATGTTTATTCGTTCAGGGGAAACCTGCAGCGGATTCACTGCTCCGGATGTGAATATGGGCTCATTATATCTGCCCTTTCTGGATTTGTCCAGAGGATTTTGAAAGATTTTTATAATTTGGCAGTTCTGTCCAAATATCAGGTCAAAATTTTGTCAGTTATTTTTTGCAATTTATTTTCGACATTTTACGACTTTTTTGTTTGCATGACAGAAACAGTTGCAATTCCTGACAAAAAAGTGTATAACATGTTTAATACGTAAAAAGGAGTTTACCTATGAGCAAAGAAGTGAAAACCAATGCCATGCGCATTCTGGATAAAAATCATATTTCCTACGAACTGCTGCAGTACGAATGCGATGAATTCATCGACGGACTTCACACAGCAGAAAAGACCGGGGCACCGGTAGAACAGTCTTTTAAAACTCTGGTTGCCCAGGGAAAAAGCCGCCAGTATTACGTTCTGGTTGTGCCGATTGCAGAAGAAGTACATCTCAAACAGGCGGCCCGGGTAGTTGGAGAAAAGTCCATCGAACTGATTCCTGTAAAAGAAATCACAAAGGTCACCGGTTATGTGCGGGGCGGCTGCAGTCCTCTGGGAATGAAAAAGCTGTTCCCTACCTTTATCCACAACAGTGCGGAAAACTTTGATAAAATCTATGTGAGCGGCGGGCGCATCGGCACCACGATCTGCCTGGATCCTCAGGAACTGGCACAGGTAACACACGCCCGCTTCGCCTGCATAACAGAAGAAACCGCCGGCTGACCACTCTATCGCGTGAACTCATAGATACCGATTCCCGTAGCCAGAGCCAGATTCAGGGAATCGATATGGTCAGTATGGCGAATCACCACACTCTGTCCTTCATCGGCAAAAGAATCGGGAAGACCTGTTGCCTCATTACCAAAGATCAGGGAATATGTCTCTCCCTTTTCCCGTTGAAGTTCCTGCAGGGGTACTGCCCCTTTGAGCATGAACGGATAGAGACTCCGGCTGCCTGCCTGTTCTTTATACTCCTCAAAACTTTTAAAGTAACAGAAGTTCAGCTGAAACAGAGACCCCATGGAAGCCCTCACCACCTTGGGGTTAAACACATCAACACCAGGCTCAATAATGGCCAGATTTTCAATGCCAAATCCTATGCTTGTCCTGATTATTGTACCCATGTTGCCCATATCACTGGGATTCACCAGAACAATATGATTCTTCTCCGGTTCCAGTACATTACTGTACTTTTCAAACACACCAACTGCAAATATATTCTCCTTATCTCTCAGCTTTTCCACTGCTTTCCCATTCCGTTCCAGAGGAATACCATGCTGGGTACACAGACCGCTGATAATCTCCATCTGTGCCTGGCTGTTCATGTCGGGATGAAGCAGTACTTTCAGCACATGCTCCGGCTGATGTTTCAGAAGCTCTATTGTCGGGAAAGCTCCCATGGCATAGGAGTGTTCCATTTTTTTTGCATATTTCTTTAACGGTACATCACGATTCATATTCTGTTTTCCCTTCATATATTTTCACAACTGCTGTAAAAAGAATCCTTCCCGGAAGACTTTTTATATCACAGCAAAATGACAGCACTTTCCTATGATATAAAAAAACACCGTCCCCGCAGTTCAAAGTCTGCAAAAACAGTGCTTTCAGTGCGCCTTCAGGGACTCGAACCCTGGACAAATAGATTAAGAGTCTACTGCTCTACCAACTGAGCTAAAGGCGCGTCTGTATGTTATCTTTAACGCAAGAACTATTATAATCAATGTTTCAAAAAAAAGCAAGTATTATTTTTATTTTTTCTTAACTTTTTTTCCTTTTTTTTCAGATTCCGCCAGAATGCTATCCAGTTCCCTTATATTTTTGTCTATCCGGGATATGGTCCTGCTCAGCCCCGGACTCCTGTAATTCCAGTCCCACAGGGGTGTTTTCTGAAAAAAACTCTTTTTCATACACATTACCTGCCTTTTTATGATACCGGAATTGTTTACATACAATTTCAGTATCATAATATGCAGAATAACCCGACTTGTTCATACTTTCATCGCCGGATAATCATTTTGTGTATGGGATTTCCCATGGATGAGAATTTTTCTTCGTATTCTGTCATCACATTTCCCCGCACCATCTCAGACTCATGATGAAGATCAAAGGTACTGGCAGCCAGCTGCCATTTGGTTTCTTCCACTTCCTGCAGAGAAAACTCAAACAGCCCTCGATTGTCTGTCTTGAATTCCACCTGACCATCCTCTGCCAGAATCTGGTCGTACCGTTCCAGAAACTGCCGGGATGTCAGACGTCTCTTGGCATAGCGTTCTTTAGGCCACGGATCAGAAAAATTCAGGAAAATCCTGTCCACTTCTCCCTGTGCGAATACTTCCGGAAGATTCCGTGCATCCATTCGGATAAAATACAGATTTGACAGTTCCTCTTCCATCTGCTCCCTTTTTTGTACGGCGCGAAGGAGCACACTGTCGTACATCTCTATTCCAATAAAATTAATGTCTGGATGAAGGCGTGCCATATCCATGATAAAACGACCTTTCCCCATACCCACTTCTATCCACACCGGATGATTATTTCTAAAAACTTCTGCCCATTTTCCTCTCTGGCTATCTGGATTCTGCACAACAAATCGGCTGTCTGCGATCACATCTTTGGAACCTGGGATATTTCTCAGTCTCATATCTGTTTCCTTCCTGTTCTCTAAATGTTATTTCATCTTATCATAGAATGGTATTTTAATAAAGCAATATTTCTGCAGCTGCCACTCTTATGTGTACACATATAAATAAGAAGTTTTTTGTGCATTTTTTAATGATTTCATGTCAATGATAAGAAAAAGGTGTGAATGGTTACAATTTACATTCCTGGTAAAGAGGTGTATGATGTAGGGAAATATAAAAAGTTTTGACATAAAGGAGGGGAAATATGGAACCTATTATTGAAAAGCTGACAGAAATTGAAACCGCTACCTCCCGTATTATGGAATCTGCTGTCAAGGAAACACGGATTCAGGATCAGGAATCTGAGAAACGGATGGCAGAATTTGACAGACACGTGGAACAGGTCACCCAGGAAAAGCTGGCCCAACTGCATGACAGTCTTCAGAAGCAGGCTGAAAAAGAACTGGCCGATCTGAAAGCTGACATGGAACATCAGATGAATTCCATGGACAGTTATTTCTGTGATCACCATCAGGAAATAACAGATAAAATTTACAATAATATAATCAGGATGTGATCATCATGGGGAATTTATTATCTTACAGTGGCCTGTCCACTAAAATTCGCGCCATGCAAAGCAAGCTTCTGACAGCCCGGCAGTATCGGGAACTGGCAGAACTGAAGAATGTTCCTCAGGCGGTGGCTTATCTCCGTCAGCAGCCCTCATATGAAAATACATGGGCTTCTTTGTCCGATGACGAACTTCATCGCGGTAAAATTGAACAGCTTCTGGTCAATTCTATTTATGATGATTTTGCCAAGATCTATCGGTTTTCCAACGAAAAGCAGAGAAAATTCCTGGATTTGTATTTCGGACGGTATGAGATAGCTATCATGAAAGAATGTTTGAATAAAATCTTTGATCACAGAGATGTCAATCTTGATCTTTCTCTGTTCAAACCTTTTTTTGACAAACATTCTCAACTGGATATCAACAGGCTGACATCTTCTGTTTCCATTGAGGAATTTGTAGGAAATCTGAAAGATACTCCTTATTATCAGCCTTTGCAGGCACTGGCCGGTCTGGAACGCCCGACTTTATTTGATTATGAAATGACTCTGGATCTGTTTTATTTCTCTGAAATATGGAAAACCAAGGATAAGATTCTGAAGAAGAAAGATCTGGAGGAAATCACTGCTGCCTATGGCAACAAATTTGATCTGCTGAACATTCAGTGGATCTACCGGTCCAAACAGTACTACCATATGAGTAGTCCGGACATTTATGCCCTGCTGATTCCCGTTAATTACCGGCTTCGCAAACGGGATATTACAGCTCTTGTGGAAGCGGAAAATATGTCCGCATTCGAAGCAGCACTTTCAGCAACCTATTACGGAAAGCATTATGAAAAGCTGACTCCGAACACGCTGGAAGAAATGTATTCCCACATTATGAATCATGTTCTTTCCAAAGAAGCCAAAGAAGATCCTTATTCAATAGCAACTATCTATTGCTATCTTTATCATAAGGAGCATGAGATCGACCGTCTGACTACAGTGCTGGAGTGTATCCGGTATGGTGTCAATCCGGACGATACCATGAGTTATATTTTTAAATCTTAGGTATGAATTACCTGTAACTCTACAACCGGAGGATGTGAAACATGATTGAAAAAATGAAATTTATCAGCATCACCGGGCCCAAAGCGGATATTGACCGTGTTGTGGATCAATACCTGTCAAAGTATGAAATTCATCTGGAGAATGCTCTTGCAGAATTGAAGACGATTCAGAATCTGTCTCCCTACCTGCAGATCAATCCCTACAAATCGCTGCTCACCAAAGCGACAGAATTTCAGAGTCTATTAGACACCAGCACGATTCAGAAGGACAAAACTGTCACTCTGGAAGAGGCGGTGAATCTAATTCAAAAGTTTGACAGTGATATGACACAGCTGAGTCAGACGCGGAAGGACCTGGAGGATCAGCAAAAACATCTGGAAAATCTTCTGGAAAAACTGGAACCGTTCCGACAGTTAGAATTTGATCTGTCGGCAGTGGTTCATTTCCGGTATGTCTCCTGCCGTTTCGGACGAATTGCCAAAGAATATTATGCCAAGTTCGAAACCTATGTTTATGAAAATGTGGAAACACTTTTCTACCGCTGTTATGCCGACGAAAACTATATATGGGGCGTTTATTTCTGCCCTGTCGGTCAGTCCGGACGGGTAGATGCGGTCTATGCTTCCATGCACTTTGAGCAGATGGAACTTCCGGAAGAACTGTACGGACACCCACAGGAAGTGTATCAGCAGCTTACAAGCAGGCTGAACCGATGCAGGGAAGACCTGAACCTACTGAAGGAAAAGATTAAAGTTATGATTCAGGATAAAGCCAGTGAATTGTACGCAGCCAAAGAACGTCTGGAATCTCATTCCCGCAACTTTGACATCCGTAAACTGGCAGCCTGTACGAAAGAAAGTGACCGGGAAGTATTCTATATTCTCTGCGGATGGATGTCTGAGAAAGATGCCATTGCCTTCGAGAATGAGATTTCCAGTGACGAAAATCTGTATTTCTTTACAGAGTCAGATGATACTACGGCTCACGGAGAACCACCGACAAAACTAAAGAATCCCTGGTTCCTGAAGCCATTTGAGATGTTTGTCCGAATGTATGGGCTTCCCTCTTATCATGAAATGGATCCTACCTTCTTTGTGGCACTTTCCTATATTTTTATTTTCGGTGCCATGTTCGGTGATGCCGGACAGGGAATCTGCCTGTTGATCGGCGGTATGATTCTCTACAAACTGAAAAAGATTGATCTGGCCGCTATTATCGGTACTGCCGGTATTTTTTCCACGTTTTTCGGTTTTATGTTCGGAAGTTTCTTTGGGTTTGAAGATGTACTTCCGGCCATCTGGCTGAGACCGGTCACAGCAATGTCTGAGGTATCTTTCCTCGGTAAGCTGAACACCGTGTTCGTGGTTGCCATCTGTTTTGGTATGATCATGATTTTATTTACCATGATTTTCCATATCATCAATGGAATCCTTACCAAAGATGTGGAAGAAATCTGGTTTGACCAGAATTCTATTACCGGCCTTGTCTTCTATGGTTCTCTGGTGGCTGTCATTCTTCTGTTCACCACCGGTCATGCTATTCCGGGTGCCGCTGTTCTTGTCATCATGTTCGGCGTTCCACTCATTATCATGATGATGAAAGAACCACTGACCAGACTGGTGAACAAACAGACACCCGCAATTGAGGGAAGTAAAGGAATGTTTTTTGTACAGAGCTTCTTTGAAATGTTCGAAGTCCTGCTCAGTTACTTTTCCAATACCCTTTCTTTCGTCCGAATCGGTGCATTTGCTGTCAGCCACGCTGCCATGATGGAAGTTGTTCTGATGCTGGCAGGCGCTGAGGCAGGAAGCCCCAACTGGATTGTGGTTGTACTGGGAAATATTTTCGTTACTGCAATGGAAGGTCTGATCGTAGGTATCCAGGTACTTCGTCTGGAATACTACGAAATGTTCAGCCGCTTCTACAAAGGAAATGGAAGGCCATTTAATCCTTTCATATCAAATAAAAACAGATAAAATCAGGAGGAAATTTATTATGACAACAATTATTGAATTCACAACTGCCGCAGCACTGGTACTCAGCATCATTATCCCGGGAGGTGCTTTTCTTCTGGGCGAAAAGACAAAGAAACGTTATAAAAAATCTCTGGCTGCCAACTGCTTCTTCTTCTTTGGCACACTGCTGGTAGCCACAGTCGCTATGTTCGCCGGAACAGAAAGCGTAAAAGCTGCAACTGACGCAACTGCAAGCCTTGCAACAGGTATGGGTTATCTTGGTGCCGCTCTGGTAACCGGTATGTCCGGTATCGGTTCCGGCATTGCCGTAGCAAGCTCTGCAAGTGCTGCTCTGGGTGCCATCAGTGAAGATGGTTCTCTGTTTGGTAAATCCATGATTTTCGTAGCTATGGCCGAAGGTATTGCTCTGTACGGTCTGATTATCTCCTTTATGATTCTTGGTAAACTGTAAGAAGAGGTTTTCCCCATGAAAATGTATTTGATCAGTGATAACATTGATACACAGACAGGAATGCGTCTGGCCGGGGTGGACGGCGTTGTCGTCCACCAGCGGGAAGAGCTGCGTCAGGCTCTTGAAACAGCTCTTGCCGACAAGGAAATCGGCATTCTGCTTCTGACTGAAAAGTTCGGAAGAGAATTTCCTGAAATTGTGGATGAGGTCAAGCTGCATCACAAGGTGCCGCTGATTGTGGAAATTCCTGACCGGCACGGTACCGGCCGAAAAGCGGATTTCATTACCTCTTATGTCAATGAAGCCATTGGGCTGAAACTATAATAAACGAGGTGATTGTTTTGACGACGGAAGAAAAATTACAGCATTTTTATAACGCTTCTATTGAAAGTGCCGCAAAAGACGCAGAACAACTTCAGCAGGAGCATCAGGCAGCACTTGATAAAATTTTTCAGGAACATAAAGAAACCGCGGAAAGACAGGCGAAGGCACAGCTGAAAGCCGAATCTGACAACATAAAAAGAGAAATCAACAAGACTGTTTCTGCCAGACAGCTGGAATACCGGAGAATCATTTCCGCAAAGAAAGAAGAAATCAAAAAGAAAGTATTTGATGAGGTAGAATCAAAGCTCCTCTCTTTCAAATCTTCTCCGGAATATATCGAGTATCTTTATAAAATGATTCAGGAAGCCCTGGACTTTGCAGCAGAAGATGAAATGGTGATCTACATTGACCCTTCCGATGAATCCTGTATCCCGGCCCTTGAGAAACGGTTCGGTTTTGCACCGTCCGTATCCCGGGAGTCATGGATTGGCGGCATGCGGGCAGTCATCCGTTCCAAAAATATTCTGATAGACAACTCCTTTGCCACCCTGCTTCATGATGCAAAAGAAGAATTTATCTTTACCGGAGGTATGGCTGATGAATAACACAGGAATTATCTATGGAATCAACGGACCTGTTGTTTACCTGAAAGGAAACAATGGATTCCGTATGTCGGAAATGGTTCATGTTGGTGACGAGCATCTGGTCGGTGAGGTCATCTCTCTTTCCAAGGCTGCCACTACGGTTCAGGTTTTCGAGGAAACCACCGGGCTGAAACCGGGTGCTGAAGTTATCGGTACCGGTGATGCTATCTCCGTCACTCTGGGACCTGGAATCCTGAATAATATTTTCGACGGAATCCAGAGACCTTTAAGTGAGATTGCAGCCAGATCCGGCAAATATATTACCAGAGGTGTCAGTGTTGATTCTCTGGACACAGAAAAAAAATGGCAGGTGCATCTGGTTGTTTCCGAAGGTGATTATATCACCGGCGGCACCATTATCGCCGAGACGCAGGAAACAGCATCGATCCTGCACAAATCCATGGTTCCTCCGAATATGGAGGGAACTGTAATCAAAGTGGCTTCGGACGGAGAATATACCATTTTGGATCCTATCGTTACTCTGGAACTGAAAGACGGCACCACCAAAGAGCTGACTCTTTGCCAGAAATGGCCGATCCGTATCCCGCGGCCCACTGCCAAACGGTATCCGGCCAGTAAGCCATTGATCACCGGACAACGTATTCTGGACACTATGTTCCCCATTGCCAAAGGCGGAACAGCTGCTATTCCCGGCGGTTTCGGAACCGGTAAGACCATGACACAGCATCAGATTGCAAAATGGTCCGATGCAGACATCATCATTTACATCGGGTGTGGTGAGCGTGGAAATGAGATGACACAGGTTCTGGAAGAGTTCGGTGAACTGGTGGACCCGAAGACCGGCAATCCTCTGATGCACCGTACTGCTCTGATTGCCAATACATCCAACATGCCGGTGGCTGCCCGCGAGGCCTCTATTTACACCGGTCTGACACTGGCTGAATATTATCGTGATATGGGTTATGACGTGGCTATCATGGCAGACTCCACCTCCCGCTGGGCAGAAGCACTCCGTGAGCTCTCCGGCCGTCTGGAAGAAATGCCTGCCGAGGAAGGTTTCCCGGCTTATCTGGCATCCCGGCTGTCTGCGTTTTATGAGCGTGCCGGTATGATGGAAAACCTGAACGGAACTGATGGAAGTGTATCCATTATCGGTGCCGTATCTCCGCAGGGCGGTGACTTCTCCGAGCCGGTAACCATGAATACCAAACGTTTTGTCCGCTGTTTCTGGGGACTGGACAAGTCACTGGCTTACTCCCGCCATTTCCCGGCCATCCACTGGCTGACCAGCTACAGCGAATACCTCAGTGATCTGGCACCCTGGTACCAGAAACATGTCAATAAGAACTTTGTTGACCTGAGAAATCAGATGATGGCCCTTCTGAACACTGAAAGTAGCCTGATGGAAATTGTTAAGCTGATCGGAAGTGACGTACTTCCGGATGACCAGAAACTGATTCTGGAGATTGCCCGTGTCATTCGTCTGGGATTCCTCCAGCAGAATGCTTTCCACAAAGACGATACCTGTGTACCAATGGAAAAGCAGTACAAAATGATGGAAATCATTTTATATCTTTATAAAAAATCCAGAGCACTGGTTACCATGGGAATGCCCATGTCTGTCCTGAAAGAGGATACAATATTTGAAAAAATCATTGCCATCAAATACGATGTGCCCAATGATAAACTGGAAATGTTTGACGACTATAAAAAAGCCGTAGACGAATACTACAATAAGGTACTGGAAAAGAACGCATAAGGAGGAACACATATGGCAATTGAATATCTTGGCTTAAGTGAAATCAATGGTCCTCTGGTGGTTCTGGAGGGCGTAAAAAATGCCGCATACGAAGAGATTGTGGAATTTACAGTAGACGGCAAAGAAAAGAAACTGGGACGTATCGTAGAAATCTATGAAGATAAAGCCGTTATTCAGGTTTTCGAAGGCTCCGACAATATGTCTCTGAACAATACGCATACCCGTCTGACCGGACATCCCATGGAGATTTCTTTATCAGAAAAAATCCTGGGACGTACCTTCGACGGTATCGGAAAACCCATCGATGGTCTGGGTCCGATTGTATCTGACACAAAGGTTAATATCAACGGTCTTCCGCTGAATCCCGTCACCCGGGAATACCCGCGAAACTATATTCGAACCGGTATCTCCGCCATCGACGGTCTGACCACACTGATCCGCGGTCAGAAGCTTCCTATTTTCTCCGGAAATGGTCTTCCTCATGATAAACTGGCCGCTCAGATTGTTCAGCAGGCATCTCTGGGAGACAACACAGACGAAGAATTTGCTATCGTATTTGCCGCCATGGGTGTCAAATACGATGTGGCTGAATTCTTCCGCCGTACTTTCGAAGAAAGCGGTGTTTCCGACCATGTTGTGATGTTCCTGAATCTGGCAAATGACCCGGTAGTAGAACGTCTGATTACTCCAAAGGTAGCTCTGACTGCCGCCGAGTACCTGGCATTTGAAAAAGGAATGCATATTCTTGTTATTCTGACCGATATTACCTCCTTCTGCGAGGCTATGCGTGAGGTTTCTTCCTCCAAAGGAGAAATTCCTTCCCGTAAAGGTTATCCGGGATATCTGTACAGTGAACTAGCGACACTTTATGAGCGCGCGGGTATTGTACAGGGCGGCACCGGTTCTGTTACACAGATTCCGATTCTGACCATGCCAAATGATGATATTACCCACCCGATCCCTGACCTGACCGGCTACATTACCGAAGGCCAGATCGTACTGGACCGCCAGCTTCACGGTCAGTCCATTTACCCGCCGATCAATGTCCTTCCGTCTCTTTCACGACTGATGAAGGACGGTATCGGAGAGGGATACACAAGAGGCGATCATCAGGCCGTAGCCAACCAGCTGTTCTCTTGTTACGCCAAAGTAGGAGATGCCAGAGCACTGGCTTCCGTTATCGGTGAAGACGAACTTTCACCACTGGATAAGAAATATCTGATCTTCGGAAATGCTTTTGAAAAACAGTTCGTGGGACAGGGTGAATTCGAAAACCGTTCAATCGAAGAAACGCTTACCATCGGATGGAAACTTTTGGGCCTGCTTCCAAAAGAAGAACTCGACCGTATCGACACCAAGATTCTGAATCAGTATTATCAGCCCACCGAGCTTGATCTGGTGGAAGAAGCCAAAGCTGATGCCGAAGCCATGATGGAATAAAGGGGGGATAGTATGGATCCGAATACCTTTCCTACCAAAGGAAATCTGATTCTTGCCAAGAACTCTCTCGCTCTGGCACGACAGGGCTTTGATCTGATGGATAAAAAACGAAATATCCTGATTCGTGAAATGATGGATCTGATCGAGGAAGCCAAGGGAATTCAGTCCCAGATTGACGCCACCTTCCGCAGTGCCTATGCCGCCCTGCAGAAAGCCAATATGGAGATTGGCATCAATACCGTGCAGACGATTTCCTACACTGTCCCTATTGAGGATTCCATCCGCATCAAAACCCGAAGCATTATGGGAACGGAAATTCCCCTGGTTCAGTCGGAACCAGGAAGCAGCCGCCCCACATACGCTTATTACAATACAAAAGAATCTCTTGACGCAGCCCGCCAGGCATTTGAGAAAGTAAAAGAACTGACCATACAGCTTTCCATGGTGGAAAACTCCGCCTACCGTCTGGCAACCAACATCAAAAAGACGCAGAAACGGGCCAATGCACTGAAAAATATCACCATACCTCACTATGAACAGCTGACAAAAGATATCACCAATGCATTGGAAGAAAAAGAAAGAGAAGAATTTACCCGGCTGAAAGTCATCAAAAGAATGCAGCAAAAGAAAAAATAACACACACCCGGAAGTGATAAAACAAGCCTAAAACCCATCACTCCCGGGTGTCTTTTGTCTGGAAAAAGCCGCCAAAACAACTATCGATTTCCGTCGTTTTATCACTTATTCACAAAACATTTGTTTTGTTTTCCCCTGTGGAAAACACAGTTCTCCACATCGCTTATTGTGGATAAAGTGGATAACTTTGTGCATAAGTCCATTTTAAGGCATTTCCAGACTTTCTTATTGTGGATAACCCGAGGATAACTTTCATCTTATCCACCGCAATTGTTTTAATTTTCGACACAATTTGTTCAAATTCACCAAATTACTTTTTCCGCCTCCGTTATTCCCATTTTTTCTCAGATAGACCTTTCCACTACGCATTTTGCTATTTTGGAACAGAACAGGAAACTTCCTATCATTTTTTCAGAAGCATTGGGAAAAGTGAGTCCGAAAATATGCACTTAGCAAGACTTTGGCGCGAAGGCTTTCCTGAGCGTCAATTTAGTCGCGCTTAGTGCAGAGTTGAGGAGGAACGGCCTG
>JALERM010000071.1 GCA_022764165.1 Eubacterium sp.
TTTACGTCGATCCCCTATGGAAAGCTGATCGATAAATTAGAGTATCTGTGCGAGCGTTATGGGATCGAGTTTGTAAAGCAGGAGGAGAGCTATACATCAAAGGCCAGTTTCTGGGACAAAGATGAAATACCGGTCTATGAAACAGGAAAAAGAAAAGAATACCGGTTCAGTGGGAAACGAACATACCGTGGAATGTATGAGACTGGAAATGGGAGAAAGATAAATGCGGATGTGAATGGAGCGCTGAATATCCTGAGAAAAAGTAGAGTTGTGTCCCTGGAGGGACTATACAGTAGAGGCGAAGTGGATACGCCTGTAAGAATAAGGATTGCCTGAAAACAGGGGATCAAACTTCTTAAACGGATGCGTAAGCATCCCAGAAGCCCCTACTTCTTCAAGTGGGGGTAATTCACTACAGTCTGTACGATTGGAATTATCATCGTAGGATATTTATTTAATGTGTTTCACTATTTTTTGATATAGGATAAATCTAGGAGGATATTGGAATGGGTCTGTTTGATTTTGGTAAGAAAAAAGAGGAAAATAAAGGATGCTGCTGCGGTACTGATGCAAAGAAAGAAATGAATACCGACTGCTGCTGCAAAGAGGCTGGCAGTTTGAATAGTGTGAAAGTCTTGGGTGCGGGATGTAAATCCTGCCATGAACAGTTTGAAAATGCGAAGACTGCAGTGAAATCACTGGGACTTTCTGCTGAGGTGGAATATATCACTGATATGGAAAAAATCATGGGATACGGTGTGATGAGTATGCCGGCAATCGTGGCTAATGAGAAAGTGGTTTCCATGGGAAAGGTTTTGAAAGCTTCTGAGGTGGAGAAGCTGCTTCATAAGCTGGGGTATTAAGATACAAGGAGATTAGTATGAGCAAGCCGAAGATTGCATTTATATGCGTTCACAATTCTTGTCGCAGCCAGATTGCGGAAGCATTAGGGAAACATTTGGCAGCGGACGTATTTGATAGTTATTCTGCCGGTACTGAACAGAAAGACCGCATGAATCAGGATGCTGTGCGTCTTATGAAAAAACTGTATGGCATTGACATGGAAGCCGAGGGGCAGCATAGTAAATTACTGGAAACACTGCCTCCGGTACATGGTATTGTTACCATGGGATGTAATGTGCAGTGCCCGTTTTTGCCTTGTGAATGGAGAGAGGACTGGGGATTGGATGACCCTACGGGACAGCCGGACGAAGTGTTTTTGGAGACGATACGACGGATTGAGGAAAAAATTCTGCAGTTGAGGGACAGGGTATTGTTGGAGAAAATCTAGCGGGTTAAGTAGGAGGAGTTGTATGCTTTTAAGTTTGATTTTGGCATGGATTACGGTTATATTTGGAATTATGACTTCTCTCAAATATATCGCCCGGGTCAGTAAATCAGCGAAATGTAATCGATTTTTTCATAAAATTCATATTCCTGCAGGAATTGTGCTGGTTATTACGGGATTGGTTCATGGATTGCTGGCAGGTAATTTTGCGGATGCAAAAATGTCTGAAGCCTATATAGGAGCGGTATTGTTCTCCTGGAATTGGGGAACAGCTTGTTTTATCGTATCTATTTTACTTGGAATCACTTATCTGCTGTGCAGGACATTAAAGAAAAAATGGATGAGAGTTCACCGTATGCTGACTGTCTGTTTCCTGATTCTTGTTGTGATTCATGTTGCTGATGTAGGAATTCAGCTGCCAGCTCGTTTATTTTCTAAACAGACAGAATCTGCAGAACGTCAGGACACAGTAAAAAATGAAGTAAATGAGTCTGCTGCATTTTCCGGGGCAGTGCTGAAAGATGGAGTTTATGAAGGTTCTGCCGAAGGCTATCAGGATACGATTAAAGTATCTGTGACAGTTGAAAATGGAGCAGTTACTGCTATTGAGATTTTGGAGGAAAATGATACTCCTCCCTATTTCGAACGTGCCAGAGAAATCATAGATGACATACTTAACCAGCAGTCTTTACAGGTGGATGTGGTGTCCGGTGCAACTTTTTCATCTGTGGGAATTCTCAATGCGGTAAATGATGCACTGGAGGCGGCAGTTGAAGAAGGAGAACTGGAAAAAAACGAAACGGAGATTCCTTTGGATCGGCATCAGAAACATGGTGAACGCAAAAGAAAAAACAGGAATCCTATGTTTGCTAAGGAACAGGAAGTATCGGGAAAGGATAATGAAGCAGTGGGTGTTGCATCTTTTTTTAGCGGAATTAAAGCATTATATGGTAAATCTGAAAATGAGCTTCCGGTAAAGCCGGAAGATGTCTATATGAATGCGCAGCTTGCCGAAGAGTTTGCAGGAGAAAAATACGCTGCGAAGCTTTACGGAAGGATATACAGGCAAACGACGGATTCTGATAAATGGGCTGTACTTCTGCATCCCAATCAGCTCAACGGCGGTGTGATTGCTGATAAAATCGGGTACATTTATTATGAACTGGGTTATAATATTCTGGCACCTGACCAGCGCGGTTTCGGAAAGAGCGGGGGAAAACTGGCCCTTGGATGTCTGGAAAGCATGGATATATACGACTGGCTGTGTAAACTTAATGAAGATTATGACCCAAAGCATATCGTAGTGCATGGATTGTCGCTGGGAGGTGCTGCTGTAAATTTTCTTTCGGGTATTGATGAATTTATGGAAAATGGTACGGTAAAGGTTCATGAGTTATCTTCGCTTTCTGAACTGCATGTAGACGGTCTGATCGTGGACAGCAGCTATATGGATATGCAGCAGTTTGCCGGCAAGAAGTATTTGATTCGGCACGGCACCGGTCTGACAGAGGAAAACGTAGATTATTACAGCAATGCCGCAAATAGTCTTTGTTATGCCGAAATACCGATGATGGTCATCCATGGAACCAAAGATTTGCTGGTTTCTCCGGACAATGCGGATAAAATTGCAGCGTGCCTGAAAACTCCTCCCCGGTGCTGGAAGGCGGACGGAGAGTGGCATGTATTTGTGCTTCTGGGCAAACGGACAGAGGAATACAGGGAAAAAGTCCAGGAATTCCTGATGGATCTTATGCTGCAGAAAGAGACAGAGGACGGACACAGAACCGTCCCCTGTCCAGGGTTTACACAGTAATTTTTCTTTCTTCTTTCTCGGCAGCGACTTCTGCCACTGTCTTTTCTTTTAGTCTGACAGCACCCCGATAGCCTTCATTTACCGGAAGTAAATCGGGACGTTTCAAGTTTTCTTTGGCCTGGGCGATTGCTTCTTTGTATTGAGGAAGCCATTCTTCCTGTGCTACCAGCATTTCATCAATCATCTGCCAGATTTCCGGCGGGTTGCAGACTGCACCTGTCAAAGGATCCATCAGAGCGGCCTGTTTCAGAAGATTAACATCGCCGGATACGGCAGCTTCCACAGCCAGTTTCTGTACCCAAATAGACTGAGAACATACGGCAGCACAGCCCAGAGGCAGTTCTCCAACTTTAGGAACGCTGATACCATTACCATCCACGTAACAGGGAACTTCAACAACGGATTCAGAGGGAAGATTGGTAATACAGCCTTCATTCATTACGTTAAAATGTCCGCGATATTTTTTACCGGTTTCCAGGGATTCTATAATATAGGAACAGTGTTCTTTGCCTCTTTCCGAACCGTCCAGTTTTTTGGGAGGTTCTGCAAGGATTTGTGGGAAATCCGTATCGAACCAGTTTCTGGATTCTCTTGTCACACGAAGGTAACCGCCTGTCTCTCCATTGATCCAGTTATCCAGATTGATCCAGTCTTTAATTTCATCCGGTCGTTTGCGATACCATGCTACATATTCAGAGAGATGTCCATTGGACTCGGTAGAATAGTAGCCAAAACGTTTTAAGATATCGATTCGGACTTTTTCTTCCTCTCTGAATTTCTCATGCGCTTCAAAACCAGGCAGAATCTGATCCAACATCTCTTTTCCGTGATGTTTTACCGAAATATACCATGTCTGGTGATTGATTCCCGCACAGGTAATATCCAGTTCTTCTCTGGGGATGCCCAGAACTTCAGCAATCTGCATTTCTCCGTGGATTTCTCCATGACACAGTCCGATCGTTTTTACTCCGCCATATTTATTACATGCCCAGGTAGCCATGGCATTTGGATTGGAATAATTCAGCATGATAGCACCCGGCTCTGCCACTTCCCTGATATCTTTGCAAAAATCCAGTAAAGCGGCAATGACTCTCTGACCATACATGATACCTCCGGTACATAAGGTGTCACCGACGCACTGGTCTACTCCGTATTTTAATGGAATTTCAATGTCCGTCTCAAATCCTTCCAGTCCGCCGATACGCACACAGTTGATAATATATCTGGCATTTCGGAAGGCTTCTCTTCTGTCGGTTGTGGCCTGAATCGTGATGGGGATTTCATTGGCATCCAGGTCTCTCTGGCACAGCTGGCGGGTCCGCTCCAGATTCTCCGGATTGATATCTGTGAAAGCAATTTCTATATCATGGAATTCCGGTACAGACAGGATATCTGTAAAAAGTGTCCGGGCAAATACAAGGCTGCCGGCACCGATAAATGCAATTTTAAAACTCATATTCTATATACCTCCGTTTTTTTCTTTATTATAAAATACTTTTAAAAAACATGTGACAAGTATTCTCAGATAAGACAATAAATGCAATATATTGCCGCATTATTTTTTGTATGATATGATAAGAAAAACCTGTCCGTAAAGGAGGAGAGAGTATGCATATCATGACTTCAAATCGCTGTTATCCTTTTGTATCTGCTTTCTATGCACTCAGATTATCTGAATTTTATATGAATTTTCACAGTCATAGAGGACTTGAAATTATGTATGTGACGAAGGGGACCTGCACGGTATTTCTGAAAGACCGTTCTGTTCAGCTGACACAGCGGGAATTTATTTTTCTGGACTCACAGGTGAGTCATCGCCTTTTGGTGACGCCAGACCAGCCCTGTTCGCTTTTAAATCTGGAATTTTTCTGTCAGGAAAAAGAAAACGGTCAGGATTTGAGAGAATTGGCTGCTCATTGTCCGGCTTTTGTGGAATTATGCCGAAGCGATCAGCCGTATCACACAGGGATGGACACACGGAATTTGGGATATGCTTTAAAAGATCTGATCAGTCAGATGAAAAGTAAGGGGGAGGATGATGCTTATCTGCGGCGCCTGCTGTTCTTCCGGTTTCTGATTGAACTTTCAAAATGTATCCGGACAGACGGCTCAACCGCAGGTCTTACTTATCTGAAAAAGGCCTGCCGGTATATTGATGAACATATGACGGAAGATATCCGCGTCCCGGATATTGCAGCGTTTGCAGGTGTAAATAAATCTTATCTGCAGTCCTTATTTCGAAGCAGACTGGATACCACCGTAACTGATTACATCAATAAAAAACGGCTGGAACAGGCGGCATTTTTGCTTACCAACAGTACTGCGAATGTAACAGATATTGGCTTTGCCTGCGGATATAACAGCCGGCAGCATTTTGGATACACATTCGAAAAATACTATGGATGCAGTCCCAGGGCTTACCGGCAGCTGCACCGCACATCCCTGACGCCCTCCACGGGAAATGCACAGCATGTGATTGAGGAGGATGGGAGTGTGCGGAGGGAGATACTGGCATTTGATTGTACTAAATACCAAGGCAAAGGCGAAGTATTCCCAGAATGAGCAAATGAGCAGGATAAAACCAATAATTAAGCATTTTATTCTGTTTGCCGCGTTTGCCGTTATATGTAAGCGTCAGACCAAAACCTAAAAGTGCCCAAGGCTGTGTATACATGGAAGCATAGCCGAATGGGATTGCAAGGAGCGGCACATCGTGGAACAGGTAAAAGAAATAACCGATCAAAATAGCGTGGTGCTCATAATCAAGGCTTAAGTACATGGCAGCTATACACATGATTATAACAATGATAAACGAGGCAAAATACCAAAGTGTTTTTGGCAGCTTTTGCATTCTTTTTTTTAGAATATCTATAATCCAAATAGTAATAAGCACGAATGCCAGAGTGAACATGACATTGTTCCAGTTCATATTAAAGAAGCTTGCCGTTGTAAACATATCAAAAGGCACTTCGGATATTACACCGAATATTAGTAAATTGAGCAGATATTTCTTTCTGCATCGTGTTTTGAAAAAACCTTCAACCAGCAAAAAACAAAACAATGGGAATGCAATTCTTCCGATGATATCAAAGATATTACTTACAGTAGTAAGGATACCGTCATTTGAAACCAGGTTTGGATAAATCAGTGCTTTGTTTACATGGTCAATGAGCATTGACAGGATTGCTATCAGCTTCAGCCATGCCCCCGAAAGAAATTGAACTTTGCTGCAAAGACTGTTAATTTTTTCATTCATAGTATTTTCTTCTCCTTTTTATGAAAATTAAATGATGTAGATTTTCTCTATTCGGGCTACCTTTCGTAGAGTGGATAATAACTTCATTATACAGGATAAAATAGTAAAAAGATAGAAGAAAGTGGCTTGTACTGTGATATAAAATGAGTTATAGTGAATAAGATGCTTCTATTCATATGGCTTCTTATCTCTGCATACATTGTAAAAACAGCGTCTTCGGAGGCTTTCCTTGAAAGATTATATCGAAGAGCGGGCAGTGGAGATTGCCAATTATATTATTGATACGAAAGCAACGGTAAGGCAGACAGCGAGGAAGTTTGGGGTTAGTAAGAGTACGGTACATAAAGATTGTACAGAACGTCTAAGACAGATAAATCCAGCTTTGGCGGTGGAGACACGGAAAGTTCTTGATGTAAATAAATCGGAGCGCCATATACGTGGTGGACTGGCTACCAGAGAAAAGTATCTTCATCTGGGACAGTGAAGAAAAAGATAATCAACAATTGTCAGAACATATAGTATGAGGAAGAAATGGTTAAAAAAGCAATAGAAAACTTTAATATCTCCCAAATCTGTGATTCGGGTCAGTGTTTTCGGATGACGCCGATTTGTGAGAATACAGATTATGTTCCGGGAGAAGTCAGGATGAAAGTGATAGCTTCTGACAGGTATCTGGAGATACATCAAATAGGAAAAGATTGTATTTTCAACTGTTCGGAAGAGGAGTTTGAAGAATTCTGGAAAGTATATTTTGATTTGGAGACGGATTATTCAGTGTACATGGCACGTATTAATCCAAACGATAAATACCTGATGAATGCGGCAGCATTTGGTTCGGGTATGAGGATACTCCGGCAGGATCTGTGGGAAATGATTGTATCTTTTTTGATTTCCCAGCAGAATAATATTCCCAGAATCCGTAGATGTATTGAAAATATTTGCCGGGAGTACGGAGAAAAGAAAATAAATGAGAACGGGGAGGAGTATTTTGCTTTTCCAAAACCGGAAGTACTTGCAGAGCTTGACGAGGATGCACTTAAGGCATGTAATCTGGGGTATCGCAGTAAATATGTGGTAAGAAGTGCCAGAAGTATTGTCAGTGGGGAGGTGAATCTGGATGAGATCCGGGAAATGCCGTATAAAAAAGCCAGGGAGGAGCTGCTGAAACTCTTTGGTGTGGGTGTGAAGGTGGCGGACTGCATTTGTCTCTTTGCCCTTCATCATTTACAGGCATTTCCGGTTGATACCCATATTCATCAGGCAATGAAAGTTCATTATAAACGGGGATTTCCCAAACGAAGGTATAAAAGGATTGAAGGAGTACTTCAGCAGTATATTTTTTATTATGAATTAAATTTTTCCCCGGGGAAAATGTAAAAATCCCCGGGGAAAACATACAGGGCACCGTAACGGTGCCTCTTTTTTATTGTCGATATTTTTTGGTGAATGAAATGTATTTTTCTATGCTGCCATTTACGTATTTTCCCTTCTTCCACACGAGTCCGATTTCCTGGCTGATCATTGGAGTTACAGGAATACCAATCACCTTGGGCAGATTCTTCAGCAGAGAAGAATATAGAAAAGCTCCGCCCAGATTTTTGTTGATAAAGTTCTCAATAGTGTATAACTGGCTGGCGTGCATAATGACATGGGGCTTTATTCCCAGTCCCTCAAATCGTGAGTATAATGTGTGATTCAGAACAGAATCGGTATTATACATAATAAGAGGTTCGTCTTTCAGCCTTTCCATGGTTATTTCTTTTTCTTTTGCCAGATGATGCTCGGGAGATACACAAAACATAATTCTGTCGGAAAGAATCTGGTAAGAATTTAATTTATCAATTTCAAAAAAGTTCATATTGACAAGTGCAAGGTCCAGGGCATCTTCGGATACAAGACTGGCTGCCCGGATGGAACCGTATTCCAGTAATTCCACAGGGATAGAAGGATAATCTTTCTGAAATGCAATGAGCATATCTGGAAAGAAGATAGTACTTAACAGTGGTGGAATTCCAATACGGACAGGTGGAATATATTGACCAAGATCATAGAGTTCGGAAGCGGTCTGACTAATTGTGTCGAGAAGTCCGCTTGCTTTTTGATAGAAGATTTCCCCTTCTTTAGTAAGTTCCATGTGATTTTTTGAGCGAGTGAACAAATTAATGGAAAATTCCTTCTCTAATTCTTTTATGGCATTGGATATTGCCGGCTGTGTCACATATAATTTTTGGGCAGCCTGCGTAATACTGTGGTAGCGGCAGACGGCGCAGAAGTATTCCAGTTGAATAATTTTCATAGTATTCTCCCTTTTCTTTTGTAAGGTTTCTTAAGCATAATCACCAAAACAAAGACGTTCATTTGCTTGTTTACCTTATATTTTAAGTTAAAATGTACAAAAAATCAATGCGTATTAATCTTTTTTTATGGATATATAAGTATTCGTAAATGTACAAATGAGGATAAGTTTCGTATAATCAGATTACAACAAGCGGTAATAAATCGGCCGTCATATTACTTGCTAAAATATAAAATAAGTGAGATAGGGGGAAAGAAAATGAGTCCATCTACAATTACTTTACTTTTTCTCCTGTTTGCAGTAGTGATGTTCGTTCTGGAGAAGATTCCGTTGGGAGTTACTTCCATGATCGTCTGCATTGGACTGGTGGTTACAGGAGTGCTGGATGTAAAAACAGCTTTTGCAGGATTTATAGACAGCAATGTTATCTTATTTGTGGCAATGTTTATTGTCGGCGGCGCACTGTTTGAGACAGGTATGGCAAATAAAGTCGGTGGTATTGTGACCAAGTTTGCAAAAACAGAACGTATGCTGATTATTGCGATTATGGTTATCGTAGGCTTAATGAGCGGCGTACTGTCCAATACAGGAACTGCGGCTGTGCTGATTCCGGTAGTGATCGGTATTGCGGCAAAATCAGGTTATAAGAGATCACGTTTACTGATGCCTCTCGTGTTTGCAGCGGCAATGGGAGGAAATCTTTCACTGATTGGTGCTCCGGGAAATCTGATTGCCCAGAGTGCACTGGAAGAATTGGGTCTGGAATTTGGATTTTTTGAGTATGCTATCGTTGGTATGCCGATCCTGATTGTTGGTATCATTTTTTATGCAACCATCGGATATAAAATTCTGCCGAATCATGATGTAAAAAATGATGGTGCCTTTGACACGCAGAAAGATTTCAGCGATGTTCCGGCATGGAAACAGTGGTTATCTTTGATTATTCTGGTATTCACATTGCTGGCAATGATTTTTGAAGATCAGATTGGAATCAAGCTTTGTATCTCAGGAGGAATCGGTGCATTACTGCTGATTCTAACCGGTGTGATTTCAGAAAAGGATGCCTTAAAATCTATTGATCTTAAGACCATCTTTCTGTTTGGAGGAACGCTGTCTCTGGCAGCAGCTCTGCAGAATACGGGTGCGGGTCAGTTGATTGCTGATAAAGTGATTGGTGCACTGGGTGATAATCCCTCACCATATATTCTGACTCTGGTAGTATTCCTGCTCTGCTGCGTATTGACAAACTTTATGTCCAATACGGCAACGACAGCTCTTATGGTTCCGATTTGTCTGTCGATTGCACAGGGAATGGGGGCAGATCCAAGAGCGGTATTGATGGCATGCGTTATCGGTGGTTCCTGTGCGTATGCGACACCAATCGGAATGCCTGCCAATACGATGGTTGTAGGTGCCGGAGAATACAAGTTTATGGATTATGTGAAATCCGGTTTCCCGCTGATTATTATTGCAACAGTTGTGAGTATGATTATTCTTCCGATTGCTTTTCCGTTCTTCCCGTCCTGAGAAGACACAATGTCACTGTTCACCTGGTGAACAGTAATGCACTTCGGCGAGTGAATAAAAACAATAAAATTACATAATAAAACCCATAGAAGGAGGCAAAAAAATGGATAAGAAACAACAGGTAGAGCAGCTGACCAATTACATGGCAAATTTTGTGTCATATATTGGGAAAGTGCTGCCGGATGACATTATTGCAAAGCTGGATGAGCTTGCAGAGAAGGAGGACAGTCCGCTTTCTAAAGTAATTTATGAGACAATGAAGAAAAACCAGGTGCTGGCAAAAGAATTGAACCGCCCAAGCTGCCAGGATACCGGTGTATTACAGTTCTGGGCAAAATGCGGAACAGGATTTCCTCTGATCGGGGAACTGGAAGCACTGTTGAAGGAAGCTGTTGTAAAAGCAACATTCGAAGCTCCGCTTCGTCATAACAGTGTGGAAACCTTTGACGAGTATAATACAGGAAAGAATGTAGGTAAAGGTACTCCTACCGTCTTCTGGGACATTGTTCCGGACAGCGATCAGTGTGAAATTTATGCTTATATGGCAGGCGGCGGATGTACACTTCCGGGAAAAGCTATGGTTCTGATGCCAGGTGCCGGTTACGAAGGTGTAACCCAATTTGTTATGGATGTAATGACATCTTATGGACTCAATGCCTGCCCTCCGCTTCTGGTAGGTGTAGGTGTGGCAACTTCCGTTGAGACAGCCGCATTGCTTTCCAAGAAAGCCTTAATGAGACCGCTGGGAAGCCATAATGAAAATGAGCGTGCTGCATCCATGGAAAAACTTCTGGAAGATGGAATCAATGCAATCGGTCTCGGACCGCAGGGAATGGGCGGAAAGTATTCTGTTATGGGAGTTCATATTGAAAATACAGCTAGACATCCTTCTGCGATCGGGGTTGCTGTAAATGTAGGCTGCTGGTCACACAGGAGAGGCCACATTGTCTTTGATAAAGATCTCAATTATACAATTACAACACATTCGGGGGTGACATTATAATGCTGGAAATTAAAGATGGAAAGAAAATTCTGACAACACCAATATCAGCAGAAGATCTGGCTGATATTCATATTGGAGATATTGTTTATTTGAATGGAAGCATGACAACATGCCGCGACGTGGCCCACAGAAGACTGGTGGAAGCAGGCCGCGAACTTCCGGTTGATGTAAGAGACGCAGCTATTTTCCATGCAGGACCGATTATCCGTCCGCTGGAAAATGATAAATTTGAAATGGTATCTGTAGGACCTACAACCAGTATGCGTATGGAGAAATTTGAAAAAGAATTTGTTGAGCAGACAGGCGTAAAGGTAATCATCGGAAAAGGTGGTATGGGACCGAACACAGAATATGCATGCAAAAACTATAAAGCTATTCACTGTGTATTTCCTGCAGGAAATGCTGTTGTGGCAGCTACAGAAGTAGAAGAAATCGTAGATGCACAGTGGCGTGATCTGGGAATGCCGGAGACCTTGTGGCACTGCCGCGTGAAAGAATTCGGACCTCTGATCGTATCTATTGATACAGAAGGAAGAAACCTGTTCGAAGAGAACAAAGTAATCTTCAATGAAAGAAAAGATAAAGCAATTGAAGAAATCTGTAAACATGTAAGCTTTATCAAATAAGATGTGAATGATTCAGTGTAAAAACAAATTTTAGCCATAAGTGACCATACAGAGAGTACTGCCATGATCTTTGTATGGTCATTTTTAAAATGACAGTTATGGATAGATATCGGAAAATAATTATATTATCACTAAAAATAGGAATCGGAAGCAGTATGGCTCTGTACATTGCGGAGGCGTTGGGACTTAATTATGCTGTTTCAGCCGGGACGATTACCCTGTTGACACTGATGACTTCAAAATGGGAGACGGTAAAGCTTTCTGTATGCAGGCTGGCAACATTTTCAATGACAGCACTGATAGCCTGGCAGATATTTTCACATGTAAGCAGTACATGGATTTCATACGGAATACTGTTGACAATTATTGTATTTATTGCAGAAGTTTTTGAATGGCGTTCAACCATATCTGTAAATGCAGTGATTGCGGCACATCTTGTAACGAATCACAATTTCAGTGATGGGGCCATATGGAATGAATTTCTCCTTGTGCTGATCGGGATAGTTTTTGCCGTTTTATTTAGCTTGTTTCAGGGGAATTTCAGTCATAAAAAATATCTTATGAGCAATATGAAATTGGTAGAACAGCGCCTGCAGATGATATTGGGTGCACTTGCTGCGTATTTGTCGAACCGGCAAATGGAGAGAAATGTCTGGGATGATATTTGTTCCCTGGAAAAATATATTCAGAAATGTATTAAGGAGGCATATGAATATCAGAATAACACATTTCATTCCCATCCGGAATATTATATTTCCTATTTTGAGATGCGGCATAATCAGTGCCAGATCTTGCATAATCTTCACTACGAGATGAAAAAAATACGTACAATGCCAAAACAGGCAGAAATTGTAGCCGAGTATATGTTGTATCTGACAGATTTTGTAACAGAATTCAATAGTCCGGGAGAACAGATGGAGAGATTGAATACTATTTTCAGAATTATGAGAGAAGAAGATTTGCCGGAAACCCATGAAGAATTTGAAAGCAGAGCACTGGTATACCATATATTGATGGATATTGAAGACTTTCTAAAATACAAAATGCGATTTATAAAAGAATTAAATGAGACACAGCTAAAAATATACTGGAAACAGTAGATTTCCCCGGGGAAAATGTAAAAATCCCCGGGGAAATTTATGAAATTACGATACCTAATTTCATATATTCTAAATCTCCTTTATTTTCAATGGTTTTTCGGGTTTTGGGGACACACTCCGCACCAATTCCGCACCAATTTTTCGCAGCGCACCATTTTTAACTTGCCACATTGGTGTCCTGTTCGAACAGTTTG
>JALERM010000180.1 GCA_022764165.1 Eubacterium sp.
TATGAACATGACAAATCTTCGGATCAAACCAAGATTGTGTATCGCATTCTTTTCTTTTGACCGGAGCTTATCTTCTTTGAAGACAACATCCAGGGTCCAGTGCAGACAGTTCTCTATATGCCAGTGTCTGCGTACTACGATTGCAAACAGCTCTGCGATGGGTTTGATGCTGCACAAATAATATCTTTCTTCTATATGGGTTTCTTTCGTCCCTTTTTTGGTGATCGTTTTTCTTTCACAGCCGATCGAAGTGAGTTTTTCCCACTCCTTCCTGTCTGCAAACCATTTGATGTCATCCGTGATATAATACTCTCTTGTTATTGTCTCGCCTGTTGTCTCTTCTGTTTCTTTTCTATAACACCCTTCTTTTTCCTGTAGCTCCTTCAGGAGTCCCTCACAGGCAAAATATTCTTCCACTTCCTGATATGCAGTCTTCTGGTTGCCTTTCAGGGCTAAGCAGTAATCTCCATGAGCTTCTTTTACGATGGCACGTGCCGTGGCTTTTTGGGCATTCATTGCATCCGCAGTCACCACACACCCACGGCAGTCAAGGGTCTTCATGACCTCCTGCATTTCCGGGATCTCATTGCTTTTCTCCTCGATCCTGGTCGATGATAAATTGATCCCCCATTCGGTGGATAACACGTTGAATTCCTGCAGGTTTCTCCTTTCTTCTGCCTTCTCGCTTCCTGCTTTTCCAGTATTGCGGATCTCCTTTCCATCCGCTGCGATAACATCACGGATACAGCACCCAAGTTCTTCATTCTGGTAAAGGTATTTATCTATTTTTTCCCTGCCACAGTCACAATCCTGACCAGTATATTTACCAGCATACTCTGCAGTTCGTCTCCATTCAGGATAGAGAAAAGTCTTTGTATTGTGTCATGGGAAGGAATCCCATTTGGCAGTTCCAGATATATTTCCAGAAAAAGCTGATCCAGCCCTTCTATCCCCAATCCTCTCATTTCGTCTATCGTATATTGGATACTTTCTGATAATTTTTGAAGTTTTGTGTCTTTTCTTGGCATCTTTTCTGTCCTATCGGTTCTCTCGCAGTATTTCTATTTTAATTCCAAGCATGGTACACACATTTATTGTTGTCAACGGATGGTATCATAAAAACTTGTGTTAGCAACTTCTTACGATATCGGTATTTTGCCCCAGCGCCAATGATAGCAGGCTTTGATATCCTCCAGATCAAAGGTGTGCGGAAGATTGGTGATTATATACTCATATGTATTTTCAGCAACTTTGATCTTAAGGACACGAAACTGCATGAAATAAAGGTGTTTACCATCCAGAAGGGGCTGGAAGTGGGGGATATTTTTGTTGGGATTCATGTAGTGATAAACGTCGGACTGCTCCTTCATGATATTAGTTAGTTTATCCGTATAAAACCGTTTGATGATGACATCGAATTCCTCCTGTTCATCTGGGAGTTCCTTTATATAAGAAGAAAGTAAGCTTCGAGATGAAGAAGGAGCTTTTACTCTGAAGACATAGTTCAGATGTTTCAGTTCACAGTGAAAGAGTAGATCGTAAGATTCATAACCTCTGTCAGCAGTGACGATGTATTTTTCCGGAACATCCGGCTGAAAATGATCAAGCATGGTATGAAATGCCTGTCGTTCATCGGGTTGCTGGCCTGGCTGGATGACAACATCCAGAAATGCTTTGCTGATAACATCAACGAAGCCGTTCAGGTGCATATGGTTATAGCCTTTATGGTCAATCAGGCGAGGTTTATTGTAATCCTCGATAATTTCAGAATTGGTGGAATAGACAACATGGCAGCCATCACAGGCGAGAATGCAATGATCTTTAAATTTGTTGGTAGTAGCTGGAAAAGAAGCCGAGAATTCTGAAAACAGATACTCAAAAGCCGAAAGAGAGATCTGATTCCGCCGCTGATTAAAAGCAGACTGTGTAGGGATGAGATCCGGATCCATGTCAAAGTAATCCATGATCTCCTCATTGGTACTGCCCTTACCCATACCTATGATCAAACGCATCGTATCATAGAAGGATAATTTTCCAAGATCCTGCCGCATGAAGTCCCGGCCTGGATTATTGGAAAAGAGCCAGGGATGGCTGGCCATATCCGAGATGATAGAATTAAGTTTTTCTTTTACATTTGTGGAATAATCGTTCATAATATAAATGTGCCTCCTTAGAAATAAGATTTTTTGAGTCGGATCAAAAATCTCTTGTTAAACTAAGGGCCGCCTTATCTGACAATTTTTGTCAGATAAGGCGGCCGCACATTTTTCGTTATTTGTCAAGAGTGAAAATAAAAAAACCGAAAAAATGTTACAAAAATGTTAAGAAAGTGCCAGTCTGGACGCTAATGAGGAATGAGGCAAAACCCACATACCATAAGGGGAAGAGCTTATTTTTGGAGATGGGGTTGTTAAGCTGGTGAAATAAAATGGCATTGGACACATTGGTGCCTGACACAATAAACAAAACATGAACTTGGCATTAGATACTTTTTTCGAGTCTATCAATCTCAGTTCTGTAAATGCCTTTGTGAATTCATGCTCAAGGATAGTTGTAAGTCCAAAGAAATTCATCTCTGTCAGCTTATACCCCTCAAGTTTTACTTTCATGTCTGACATATCAGGAGGAAGCAACTCTTTCATTTCCTCAAAAATCTCATGGCAGTCTTCCTTATTTCTGATGTCGTATTCTCTTTGACGATATTTCATTACATAGGATTGGATTCTGCTATATCGCATAATCTGATCCATTTCAGTGATACCATACTTGTCATAGAAATAGCGAAGAGGATGCTTCTCTTCCTTTTTGTCATATGATCGTTTAATAAGATCTAACATCACCATTTCTACAACATCACCAGGGTCTAATAATCCAGCGAACATAAAATCAAGATGATCCTTAGGGAAAACATCTGTCATTGTCTGTAATATAGTCATTGCTACTGCGTACATTTTTCTATTTGCCATGACATTTCCCCCTTCCATCATTATAAATACCTGGTAAGGTACTTGTGATTTCACCTTACCAGGTGAATTTTATTCTGTATCTTTCTTAATTGTCATAAATGGTATAACCTTTGGCTCCTGGTATAGGGTTCCCTCTCTCAGATACATAAGATTTTCTAAATCGTGCTGTGAAAGGTATATACCGTAATGTCCAAATTCTTTCAACAGCTCTCTAACAGTAAGATAGCCACCCTCAAAAAGCATATCCAGTGCTGCCTGAAAAATTGTATCTCCTATTTCACCAGGCTTATCACCAGGTTCATGTGTTCTGTTACCGTTCTTTGACATTGTACGCATCATATATTGAAATTGATTCGTTGAAATGATATCAAGCTGTCTTGCTCTATACATCATTGCCTGCATAGAAACTTTCCACTTTTTCTTCAATGCAAGATAATAGTCTATATTGGTAGGATAAGCTGAAACAGACTTTGAAAATGTTTCCTTAGGAAGTAACAATGCACTTGCAAACATATTAGCCTGTTTTTCTCTTGCATTGAACTCGTCCTTGGAAATATCTTCGTTATCATCGCCCCACATGTGCATTAATATATGCCCCAGTTCATGAGCCATGTCAAATCGAAGTCTCTCAATCGGTTTACTTCCAATTGCTAGAGCAATTATATAAACCACTTTACCATCGATTGTAATTTGTTGGCTGAATGCATCTATATCAGTATCAACATCACGGAATCCGGTTACAATTATTCCGTTAGACTGTAGTGCATACTGCAGATTATCTATCGGACCATTTCCAATATCCCAGTGTTCTCGAACCAATTTTGCAAGCTTCTCAATTTCAATAATTGCTTGCTCAGAATCAACATTAGCAATATCCTCTGGAATATTAATAGCAGAAGTATCTGGAATGTTTAGCTCCGGAACATTCATGTAATTCAAAATTACTTCATACATTTTTGAAACATATTCCAATTTTATTTTCTGAGCATTTCTTGACTTTTTTGTTGCAGATGCTTGTGATCGAAAATAAGTATTTCCAGTCGATGCTGTACACAAATCTTCAGACATGAAAAAATCTGTCGGAAAATCTAATGCCCTTGCGATTTTAATAACATTATCAAACGGAGGTACATTCCCATCATTTGCATATAGCGACAAAGATTGCTTGCTGATACCTGTTTCATCAGCAAGCTCTGTCATTTTCTTTTCTCTGAACTGCAAGGCTTCTTTTAACCTTTGTCCATTAAATTTCTGTGTATTCATATCTGTACAGGAAACATAATTTTAAATAATAGCTTACTGCCGAAGAACTTATGCTTCCTTACTCTCCTCTACAGACTTCGGCAATATTTCAGTACGCTTCTCAGGCTCAGTAGATTTACTTGCAGTGATTCCTGCCTTAACTGAAAGTAAACTACGCACATCTTTTTTCTTTTCCTGCTTTGGCTCCACGGCTGTTAGTTCTCCAAAGTTTGGTTTTAAAGCTTCAAGTATAGATATCTCTTGAACTCTATCAAAATCCTTATCCATGAGGATAGCTGACAAGCTTTTCATAACAAACTTCTCCACTTCATATGAAACTACCCAGAATCGATATCCATCATACTCGCAAACAGCATCTTCCATAATAGAAAAGAAATCCTTTTCAAAGTCTTCCTCACTGAATGTCACCGCAAAAGTCGGATCAAAATCAGCAATTGTCATCTGCTTTACCTCTGCAACCTCATCTTTATTAATCGTATTAACCATTGTCTGAGCATAATGAGGACTTCTGCGAGTTTTGTTCTTTGTAACCCTATCTAAAGTATTCTTGGTGCAAACTGAAAATAACATCTTATTTCCGTTGTCTACAACCAATACACCTTTCCAAGAACTTCTGCTAAACATCTTGATTTCCACATCATCAGAAACTACCATTTTACTGAGATTTGTATTTATTTTATCTGCTCTTACACCTGGCAGTCCGTTAGTGGTAATCGTTTCACAGTTTTGAAGGTATGATCTGGTGTCTTCAACCGCACCTTTTTCAATTGCTTTACCGATCATTGTCATTGTTGTCATAAGATTTTCACTGATTGTCATTAAATCGTTTTACCTCCATCAGAGTATTTCTATTTATCATTTTACATATAAATCGTATTTTGTCAAGTACATTTTGTTATAATAATGTTTTTGTAAATTCATTTTAGGCAAAATGCCCGAGGAGTCAATTCTCCTCGGGCATTTGTTAGCTTTTTAGAAATTCGGATACTGCAGTTGCTACAGCCTTAGCCATATTACAAGGGACAGCATTTCCAATCTGCTTATAAACACTTGTTTTTGCACCACAAAAAACATAGTCATCCGGAAAAGTTTGAATTCTTCGAGTCTCGTTTATTGTTAACCTTCGTAATCGTTCCGGTGCTTCGGCAAACTTTGGTGTAACTTCATGAGAAACCAATTTCTCATAATATTCCTGAATCCAATTATTTGCATTTGGATTATGCAAAAATTCTTCATCAACAATCAGTGTCATATTACCGCCTTGTGATGCCGTGATAGTCCTTGAATAACCATCTGGGTCTATCGGCCTTCCAATACCATTAAACATCAAACAATCATATGGTATTTTTCGCATAACTGGTCTTTCAGCATATGTTATTTTTGCACTACATGTTTTGGGATTTCTTTCAGTCCCTGCTGGTCCTAGATCCTTGAAAAGTTCACGTATCGTTGGTGCCTTGCTTTTTTGCTTGTATAATAATTCAAGAAATTTATCTCCAAACTCCTCTTCCCCCTTAATTCCTATAAAGAATACTCTTTCTCGTTTTTGAGGAGTTCCATATTCTGCTGCATTAACAATAAATGGTATGCAACCATAACCCATTTCTTTTGCCTTTGCAATAAATTCTTCTCTTACATCTTTCCATTTTGCGATAGCTGCTAAAGCCTTCACGTTCTCCATAACAAACGCACGTGGCTGAATAATTTCAACAGCTTTAAGAAAAGACCATATTAACTGACTTCTGATATCGTCCGGATCCATTTTACCAATGACAGAAAAACCTTGACATGGTGGACCCCCAAATACAATATCTACACCCTTATATTCTTCAAGTGCTGGGAAAATATTATTTATATCATCTACAATCATCTTCGTATCCGGATGATTCTCAATAAATGTTTTTGATGCCATTTTATCAATTTCATTAGCCATCAAAACTTTTATTCCAGCATTCTTAAATCCTACATCCATTCCTCCAGCACCTGAGAAAAGGGAAACCGCTGTAATATTTTCACTCACATTAGTACCTTCTTTTCATTTTAATCTTTTTTTCAAATCACTCACCCAAGCCTCACAAGGTTCATCGATAGGTGCAATATCTAATCTTCTTTGAGCAAATGATTCAACAACTGCAAGCAACCATCTTGCTGCAACTTTATCCAATTCTGACTTTGCAATTCGCTTAGTTTGATATGCAACCCACTCATCAAACGAAAACAGTTCTATTTCAACACCTGTTTCCAAAGATATTTCTTCTGCTCGATTTATTACATCTCTACGACGATCCACTTCACTGTCTACAATGAAACCAGCTACCTTTACCCCCGGCGATGTTAAGATTTTATCTCTTAATTCTTCAAGTTCATCTCTAAGGTATGGCTTTCCATATTTGGCATCCCATGCCTCAACAATAACCCTTCCATCTTTCAACTCAACATCTCCGATATTTCCATGCTTCTTATTTGCAGATCTCATCTGAGACATTGGAACCAAGTCTAAATCTCCTAATAAATGTGATTCATCCATTGCTTGCATAAATCCGTGTATTACTATCTCAAAAGCGCGTGCCGAATAATCTGTTTCATTGAAGAAATCTTTCATAAACTTTGAAATTCCCTCAAATGATTTATCTCCATATTTTTCTGCCAAGGCAACAGCTTCATCTGCCATAGAATTAAAAGCATCAGACTTGTTCTTTAACTGAGCCATTAAATAATATAATCCTAATTCAGCAGGCATACTCTCATCCTCAATTGCATCTACAATATCAATCCATTCTGTAAAAGGCCCTCTCATTTCTGCCTTGTACAGTTTTGAATATGGATAATTTTCTGCCAAACTTCTCGTCATGAACACTCCAAATTTATTTACATTCAAAAGACCCTGTTCTCTAAGAAATGGCGTACTATATGTAGAGTCAATTGTTCTCATTGATATTCCATCAACCCACGAAAATGAACCCCTTCTTGTAGTCCCTTTATGCAATCTTATACTTTGATCTGGAGCAATGCTTTTGATTGTTAACTGAAGAAAGGCCACTCCTACTAATGCTCTTCCAACCTCACTTGTAATTCCATTTACCAATCGTTTAAGTAATGTTTTGTTTTCTTCAGAAAGTTCTGTAAAGTCAACATCCGGAAGCTTTTTCATAACATCATATAAGTATCCACTGGATAATGCAGTATTAATCTTCTCATATCTCTGTTGTGTAGCAGCATTCTGAAAACCTTCATAATATGTTGTAACTACATCATTCTGATGCAGTTCATATCTGTCTAAATATACATCCAAATGTGAGTTGTCACTATTTTTACTTGGCATAATATAATTCCCTCCTACTCCATAAGCATCTTTGATAAATCAATTAACCATTTGTCGCTCGGTTCTTCAATAGGCGCAAAATCAGGTCTCCTTAAGGCAAATGTTTCTACAACCGCCATAAGCCATTTATCAGCAATATTATCCTTCTCTTCTTCAGAAAAACCATGTGTTTGCATTTCCACCCATTCGTCAAATGAGCATAGGATTATTTCTGTTGATGTATCAGAAGAAATCTCTGCTATCTTATCCAAAATCTCATCTGTTTTGTCTACATCTCTATCAGCAACGAACCCTGCCACTTCTACGCCAGGGTTGTCTATCAATTTATCTCGTAATTCATCTAATTCATCCAGCAGATAAGTCTTTCCGTATTTGGCATCCCACGCCTCAACAATAATCTCATCAGACGATAATTCGATGTCTCCCACATTTCCATGCTTCTTATTCGCAGAACGCATCTGAGATAATGGTATTAATTCCCAATCTCCGATTGCATCCATTTCAGCTTTTGCCTGCATAAGACCGTGCATTACTACTTCAAATGCTCTCGCCTTACCATATGTTGAATCGTAAAATGATTTCAACAATCTCTCTATATTTTCAAAAGTTCGGTTTTTATAATCAGTTGCTAGCCCAATTGTATTATTTGCCAACGTTTTGAAGGCATCTGCATTTCTTTTTAATAGAAGCATCAAATATGAAAGTGCTAACTCTGCAGGCATAGTATTGTCTTCGATTGCATCGACTATATCTATCCATTCATCGAATGGTCCCCTTATTTCGGCCTTATATAGCTTAGAAAAAGGATAATTCTCTGCTAATGTCCTTGTCATGAATGACCCAAACTTATTTGAGTTAAGAAGACCATTATCCTTTAAAAATTTTCCGGTATATTTGGAATTCAAAGTTCTCATTGAAATACCATCTTTCCATGAAAAATTGCCTCTCTGATTTGAACTTTTATGCAGCCTTACGCTTTGTTCTGGAGTTATAGTTTTTATCACCAACTGAAGAAAGGCAACACCTAATAACCCTCTTCCTTTTTCACTAGAAACTCCATTTACTAAAGCCTCAAGCAACTGTCGATTTTCGACAGACAATTCAGAAAAGTCCACAGAATCTAGTCCATCAAGTTTTTTCTGTAAGAAGTCTGTGGATAATGTCTTTTTTATTTTTTCATATCGTTGTTTTGCTGCTGCCGACTGCATTCCTTCGTAGTAAGTCTTAACCACATTACTCATATGCAATTCTTGTCGATCCAGATATACATCTAAATGTATTTCTCTTTGCTCATTATCACCCATTTATATAACCCTCTTTCTAAGTTGTACACTCTGCGGAGTCAATGTAGGAAATGAGTATGGAATAAGCCAATTTCCTTCCTCGATTTGAGGATTAGTTCCATGATTTCTTATTTCATATCCCAAGCTTCTTAAAAACTGAGCTACTTCAATCAGTTCCTCCTCTGACGTACTCCAGCAATCAGAGAGTTCCCTAGATGATACCAAATTCGTAACTAATTCTCCTGAAACTACCTTGGATAAAATATCTCCATACTTAACTTCATTATGCAATGTGCATTCGCATTTTAACTTCGGAACATACTGATAATATCCATTCAGCTGAACAATATCAGCTTTAATTGAATTGATATTCAGTTCATGGTCAAAAGCTTTCCAAGCCACTGTAAAAGTTTTTATCTGATTAGCATAAGCCATTAACCGCACTCTACTAACCCCAAGATTCCAATTCACTCCATTAGGCACAATATCTATCAAGATTACTGGGTCATTCAAAGCATTTTTCATTGGTTTTACAACTATATCTAGCGTTTCTCCCCAAACCACACTAATTTCATATTCCGCCTCTGATTTCTTCACTTCTTTAAATCTAAAATTCTCAGTCATACTACAGAAATATTTGTGTGAATCTGGAAGGACAATATGATTCTCTTTGATTGATTCAATCGCCATCTGCGCCTTCTTTTGATAAATCGCTGTCAATTGTCTTTTTCTTTTTCTAAATGTCAATTCTTCGCTGTCATCAAGTAAGGAAAGCGTGAAAGGAAATTTTGTATTAAATACCTGCTGTCTTATTGCCAGAGCCATCATTCTCGCTAATTGTGGAGGTACAGAGTTTCCTATTTGCTTAACAGCAATCTGCTTTGTTCCACTAATCTCATAATCATCTGGAAATGTTTGCAAGCGCTTATACTCTGGATAAGCAAAAAACCTATTGTTCCAATGAAAAGGCCCTGTATATGCTCCACCAGAAGCTTTAATTGTTCTAACCGGGGTATTAGGGTCAGCTTTGTAAAGGAAATCTGAAAATTTAGATCGCCACGCAAACACAGGATTCGGATGCCCCATTTCTTCTGTATAAAAACTATAGTTTAGCCCTGGTGGAATATCATCTAATAAAGATCCGTATCTTCCTCCAATTCCTGATTTGCTTTCTTCTTCTGATAAAGTTACTCCAGCAATTGCAGTTTCTGCATTATAGAACTGCTCATCATCCAAAGAATCTGGACCATGTGTAGGTCTCGGAAATTTAAACTCCCCATCTTTAAGCCCCACAATAATTAGACGTTCTCTATGTTGCGGAACTCCATAGTCTGCTGCATCAACAATACGATAATAAAGCTTATAACCAACATCAGAAAAACTTTCTAGTATTTCCTTCCATGCTTCTCCACCCTGGGCCCCAATAATACCGTATACGTTTTCAAACAAAAATCCCACTGGAGATAATTCTTGTAGTAATCTAACATATTCCCTAAAGAGAACACCTCTTGCATCTGTTGTACCAAGCACACCATTTGCTCTTCTTCCCGCTGCACTAAAAGTCTGACACGGAGGTCCTCCAATGATGAAGTCAATATTCCCCAGATGATTTCCTGTATATTCTCTAATATCTATACAATTTACCTTTGAATTATCAAATCGTTTCCCCTGTCCCGAATTTAATTCTAAGGTTTGACAAAATTTTTCTTCAATTTCAACTGACTCAATAATATCAAAGCCTACATCATGAAAGCCAATATCTAAACCTCCCGCTCCGGAAAATAAACTTAATGTTCTTATCTTTGGGATATTATTATCCTTCAGATAGTTGGCTATAGCTCTGCCGAAATCATCTGGCCATGCAGGCGCATCGTTTTCACAGCCTATCTTTGCGCATATATCGCTAAACGTATCTTTAGAACCGCTCATTGCAAAAATATTTAACTGGTCCATGTTACTATTACACTCCTATATCCTTGTATAAATGGAATTGCGATTTAATTAATCCTGTATCAACAGCACGATATAAATACCTAGCCGCTATAGAAGAATATGGTTTCCATTTTTTACATTTATTTATAACACTATCTTTTGAAACATCATCAGTTCTGTACAGCCACTTATACCCTTGAAGAAATGCTACATCTTCTATCGGCAATACATCTGACCTTTGTAATACAAACAACAAATACATTTTTGCAGTCCATGTTCCGATTCCTCGAATCCTTGTTAACTCGTAAATCACTTTATCGTCCGACAATAAATGCAGACTAGATAAATTAAGAGTTCCTTCGTTAACTGCCTTAGTAAATTCTATGATATATTCGCATTTTGCCTTAGATAAACCTGTATTCTTTAATTGTTCAAACGATAACCGCGATACTTTATCAATGCTTATCGTTCCATCGCACAAGTCTAGCAAACGCGAATTAATAACCTTCGCAACCTTATTAGATAACATCTGTCCAACAATTTCACTTATTATAAAAGCATAAGAATCCGAGTGGACATTACATTCAATATCGCCAATATAATTAATTAGTTTTGCTAAACGCTTATCTTTATTCATCAAAAACAAAACTGCTTCATTTTTTTTGCTTATATAATATTTCTGCATATTTTCACTTTATTATCGAACTATTTTATTCCACGCATCTCAACATCAGAATCTGTGACTTCTCTTACATAATCCGAAATCTTTTCAAACAAAACAGAAGCTCCATCTTTTGATTCCATTGCTGCAATAACTGCTTTTTCATCTACTACCTTACACAGTTCATAATGCTCATTCCATGAATACTGAAGTAGCAGTTTTTCCGCTCCTATTTTTTCTCTAGCCTCACTCTCAATTACCCCAGAAGATAATATGACATCTGCGGTTCTTCTACTTTTTATCGGTTTAGAAACGCTAATATTCGGATGTACTTCAACACCTTTTTTTATAAAAAACTCAAGATTTCTGAAAAAAGTATCTACATCCGATTTCTTAAAGTATCTTGCTGTTACCCAATTATTGATTGCCACTATCCTTCTGTCCATAAAACTAATCCTTTTCCTTTTGTTGCAAAAATTCAAAATATTTTTTTACTGATGCCCTTAGAGAATGCATTCCGGTATAAACATCTACGTCAATATCAAATACAATTCCGCACTGTGGAGGCATTCCTTCTCGTGATTCTTTTCGTGAATATTTTAATTTTTGCATTAAACTTTTGCCTTCATCTTCCTTATATTGCGCATCAAGATCTATTCCCATTTCATTTTCGACCCTAATACATCTCGCAGTATACGTTCTTGCTGTGTGATAATTTTTATCTTCTTCCATCCATAATCTAAAATTTCTTTCATCCATATCTATTCCCTCAAATTCAAAACAGCTAGACATAGAACAGTATATCATAAAAGTGTGCACAAATCCACAAAAAGTGTGCACACCTCCGTATTTTGTTTTTTGTTTTTGTTTTTTTCTCTTTTTTTCTCTCTGCCCTCCTAATTATCATTATACTCAAATGGTGTACCAAAAAACGGACTCATAAGTCCACGCCTACAAGTCCGCCAAATATCATTCTTTTTTTCTTCCACCTATCTGCCACTTATCATGACTCTTAATCCCCCTCACCGCCTGCCTCAGAGTATTGGCTCTGCCGTGCTGATGGTATGGATGCGAAAACTTATGCTTATGAAAAATAACCACTGATCCTTCCCCTGGATACTCTGGATTATGAAGGTACCAGTAATGCCCAGTATTTCTGGACATTATGGTCACATCATAATCATCAACTGCGATGATGCAGAAGTATTTCGGATCAAGGACTTCAAATCTTCTGTGTTAAACAACCGCAGCCTCCTTCCCATCAAACCATGCAGCCAATGCCTGCTCCACAACTGCTGCCATCTGCTTTGAATCCATTCCATCAAAATACTTACTGCAGATAGACTTAGGAAGTTTGAAGCTTACACCGGCATTGCCATCGGTATGTTTCACCTGCAATGCATCAAGGATCTCCGCCATCTTCTCTTCTGTCAGATTTCCAGATTCCTTACGGACACATTGGTGCCTGACACATAAGCAAACAATGCCATTTAGCCAGATGTTCGATTTTTTGTTCGGTCATTGAAAAATCGATGTTATTATGGCCTTGTGATAGAAAATTTGTAAAAATGGGCATGCCAAAAAGGCAGATATAAATTATCTGTCAATTTAAATAATATTCAGTTAATATTATTTATCGGTATCCGAAGTGAATGGCACCATGTGGGGCAAGGTGTCAGGTGCAAATAAAAATTCTATAAAAGAGTTTTATTTGTTTATTAATTTACTCCTAACACCTTGAATTCACGTAATGATTATCCATCCTGTTAATCTTCCATCCATTCCAGAAGAATAAATTAAGCCTTCATTCGTAATATTCACAATTACATCCAACCAGTATTTTATAATATCATTTCACAAATTTTCAAATATCATATTACAATCCTCACAACTCAAAATCTTTAGTCAGGTGGCTTTTTGCCTGCAAATATCAGCTAATCATTCCATCTCACCTTCCCAATAATCATAAGCATCATCATATCCATCATCATAATTCCCATCGCCGAATTCTTCTGCCCATTCATCAGCAAAATCATCTGGATTGTCATATTCTCCGACATTATACGGATCATAACTCTTTCCTATATATGTCTTTTTATTATCGATATCATATGAAGATTGTGAACTGTTGTTGTTCTTAATACCAGTATCAGAAGCCGGATCATTCATCTTGCTTTTTCTTTTTTCTTGACTCTGTTTATACACAGCATTATAATCCGGATTTCCATAAGATCTGTAGCTCAAATCATGTAAAACACAATACTGACTACCAGATGTCCTTTCTTTACCGCAACCTCCCATAACACACTTTGGCTTACTACAGCTTGTACAAAAAACAATGAATAACATGATTCCTACTGTCAGAAGAATTGAAATTCCTAGTCCACCAGATTTCCTACTATTAATAATTACACTTCCTTTCCAAAAATATTAATCATCATAATGATTCCAATCACCAAACAATCCCCGATTACTGTGCCCTGTTTTATGACCCTTATTATCATAATGATTTGCCCCGGAAAATAATCCTGGTCTACTTTCTCCCGTCTTATGACCATGACTGTCATAATGATTCATTCCCCCGAAAATGCCGCGATGACTTTCTCCAACTTTATGACCTTTTGCATCATAATTATTCATACCGCCAAAGAAACTTGGACGGCTTTCTCCGATTTTCCTTCCCTTTGCATCATAATGGTTAATCTCTCCAAATAATCCTTTTCTGCTATATCCTTCTTTTTTACTCATAATTATTTCCTCCAAATTTCTAATCAAAGGTTCTCGTTTTTTAGTATTCAGGGACGGAGCTTTTGTCCCGAGGAGTGCCCTTTTGTCTTGTCAGAAATGCAATACCTGACACATTCAAGTATGCCTCAGCGTACTTGCTGCAAGGTGCGCATCTTATCTCATTTCGAGATAAAACTAATTTCTAGAACATTTTTCTGCATCGATTGCTAATACAAACATTAACGCATCCAATGCATTTTCCGGCTCCCTTACATCAATAACGTAAGTATCTGTCATATGAAACAGCTCTTTACTTATACTTGCAATCAGATAACTGTTTCGATCAAGGATACTATAGTCCCATTCCATGATAGTTCCATCAATATGCCATCCATTATAGTCAATATTATAATGCGGTGTCAGGAATGAAAATTCTTTGTTTAAGCATCCGATATAACTGCCGTTTTTATAAATCTCGAACTTTGGAAGGAACGTAAGAACTCTCTGAACAACCATTCCCACTTCATTTCCATAAGCATCATAGATTACAAGTTTATGTCCCCAGGACAACTGACCTTCGACCACATAAATGGTATTACCAGATTCATCATAAATATCATAACTATCAAACCAGGAAAACAATCTCTGTTTAAATAACAGTTTCATAATCTCACCACTTTCTTCACGTCATCATAATAGGTTCTTTATGAATATAATAATACCAGACTATCCTGTTCTATAAAATACAAATATTGAAGAATTAACCTGTCTTATTTCGCATCTCAGGATACAATAGCAATCGTAAAATACGAAAAGGAACAGTTCATATCTCCATGAGATACTATGCTGTTCCTTCGATTTTCCTTCTAATGCTTCGTAGCCCGATCACATTGGTGTCAGGCATCAAACATTTGTTTTGTCCACACTTTTATTCTTTGATTTCCCAATGTCCACTAAAACCACGTCCCACGTAATGAACATTATCCATCTCCTTGATATGGCGCTGAACAGTTTTAGTACTCACTCCCAATGCCATCGCCATTTTAGCTGTACTTATTTTATTATCCTTATGGATTAGATTTACAATCTGAATATTTAAATCATCTTGAGGGACATCTTGAGGGACATCTTGAGGGACATCATAATTCAAATTCGGCATTATAACAGTAAACTGATACCTATCCGACCGAAAAGAAGGTTTTTTACTTTCGTTATAGTTTATCTGGAACTCATAACCACTTATAATCTTCCCAAAACCACTGCCTTTTCGTTCCATGTATCCAAGCCGGTTAAATACATCCGCAAGGACAGGATTTCTTCGTGTCGATGGTACGGAAAGCGGATCACGGTCTTGAATGATTGAACCATCCGGCATCCCTCCCGGCGAATAGATTTCCATACGATCATCGTAAATATCTATATGAACTTCACTACCATTTACCAGATAGTCACGATGTGCCAATGCATTAATGAGTGCCTCATGATAACTCCGTTCTACATATTCCGGCATCTCTTCTCTCGAATTTGCAGTTTTCCTCCACTGCATCTTTGCGTTTCGCTTAATAAAAGCCTCTCCATTATCAATAAGAGAAATAATACTTCCCTCATATTCCGCATCATCTAATGCATCCACTGTGCCGCCACTTTTATTCAACCCGTTCCATCTTGTACAAAATAATCTTGACCATCGAATGGGACTTTCGTCTGCAATCAATGCTCCGGCATTGGTCAGATATCCTTTTTCATTTACAAGTCCAAAAGAGATTAAATCTTTATCGTCAAAACTATTCCCTGTCCACTTCTTATATCTTTCGCGAAGTTTAGAAAATGCAAAGTCTTCCACCCTGTAAGGAGAATTTTGTGAATCATATGTTGTATTTCTTCCCCGCAATACAAGCCTTTTTAACTCTGTTGCTGTTGCTTTCACACTTTCATTTCCCACACGAACATAGACACATTGGTGCCTGACACAATAAGCAAAATAGAAAGATTATTAATAAAAGATAACGATTGTATAAAATGCTGTTTATTGTGTCAGGCATCGAACGTTCTTAATGAGCAAAATCTGGTTTCTTGTTATGAATGTTCTCCGGAAACTGCGGATTTGGAATTTGCTATGACTGCAATGATTATCACTTAATAATAAAGGATCTCACCACTCACATGATGAGATCCGGCGATTTTATGCCATATTATTTATGACATGAATTTTTATGGTTTGCTAATGTTGTGCCTGCTTTGCTTTTTACTGATTTGCTAGAAGAATTACTAGCTAAAGTTTTTGCAGCTGCGCCAACTTTACCACCATGATGGACTGTTTTAGCCATATATTTTTCCTCCCTTCGCAAGTTCTCCTTGCTAAAGGAACGTCTCTTTGGTATAATTAATTTGCGAAGTTAATACGTCAAAGAGCACATCTTTGGCAAGGGATTAGCCGGTTATGCCCGGCTTTTTCTATTGTAAAGACAAAAGTCTGAACAACCTATGCAGAAGCAAGCATATTATGGATATAATCCATAATACCTGTTTCCGTGTTTAAATCGTATTTTTCTCTAACAGAAACAAAATATTCTTTAATAGCCTCTTTTGAAATTTCTTCCTGAGAAGGTTCGTTCTCCGAATATCCTTCTCGTGCATTAATCCATGGATCTTCTTTATGGGTTATTCTTTCAAGAACTTTTCCACCATACATTCCAAATGTATTGACTACAAGATCAATCACTTCTCTTTCTTTTTCATCAAGATTAGTTGATTTTCGCTTTAACAATTCAAATCTGGGATCGTCAATAGGATCATATCTAAAGCTACTAAACATATCATAAATTTCAGCATATACCGGACCATGAACCCATGCCTGGCAATTGTCGCTAAACAACGGGATTCCGTATTTGGAAAAATATAATCCCTGAATAAAGTATAAAATTTTCTGTAATGCCAACGGGGTTACCTCTCCTAATTGTTCAAAAATATAAGAAATAACCATCAACATTTTCGACGGTACACTAAATAAAGCATCTAATTCATCTATCGCAGACATAGCTTTTTTGTAAGCAGCGTCTGCAAGCTTATCCTTATTACTTTTCAGTAATCCTTTCATTACCTTTGTATCAGATAATGCTGCTCTCATGATATCAGAGTATTCTTTTGAGGGAATCTGTCCCGCAAGATAACGAGTTATTGTTACTTCTCCAAAGCCAAGTGCAATTGACAGAGGAGCCTTTCCTAAACTGTAAATCTTGCCCAGTTTTTCAATCTCCTCTAATGAGACGATTTCTTCTGCTTTGCGAAATTGCTCATCGATTTCCTTTGCATTGTAATCAAGGATTCCTTTTACTCCAACCTCACATTCGCATTCTTTGCAATGTGCGGTTGTTATCAGAAACTGGTACTCCTTTTCTCGAATAGTTTTCGTTATTGGCGTTTTATGAAGTGCATATGCTGTTTCTTTTCTGCACTCCATACAGAATGCCCTCCTTCTTCCTGCCATTTTATTTTCCTCCTAAGATTCCTATATCTATTTAAAATAATATGATAACGGGTGCTCTTGTTCGTGGAAAGAAATAACGAATAAATACTGGTCTGAAATTTTGTTGAACTTAATATAAAGTGATACGGTTCTTTCCTGGTTTCCAAATCTCTCTAACAAATTTATATCTTTTCCGAAAATATATAATATCTCATATTCTCTGCCTCTATGGTCATTTGGTACAGCATCAGAAAAATCCATTGGTGTTAAACTTTTGATTATATCTAATTCTTCCCTTTCAGATATTATATAATCGGTTAAAAGCTCCCTATTTTTAGGTCGAGGAGCTATCTGATACTTTCCAGCATCAATAGCATCCCATACGCCCTGAAGATATATTTCAATATCCTTTTTATCAAAGTGCATCTATAATTATCCTCCTCACCTGTCACATGATTGGATTTTTGCACTTTTCTATCATTATAATATCAGTAAGAAATCTTAATGTCAAGCACCTATGATTGATTTTTTTATTTTTTCCATCATCACAGTTACCGTTCAGCCAGCCATTATCCCATGTCGTACCGTTCCTGGTAGTCTATAAAATGTATTTCCGTAAGGTAGCCTGACACCTTGTACTCCTTATAATCTTCATCCTTTCCATTCGATGCCCAAATAAGTGCTGCGTCAGAACAAAGTGGGAAAGCCCACTTCAACTCCCCATCCCCTCACTCATGAGGGGTGCTGGGCATCCAGTGGATGCCCGTTTAGCACCGACCGGAGCGATAGCGGAGACCTTGCCTACTTTGTGCGCCGATGCGCGGCTGCTTTAGCAGCCTTCCTCTGCGCATCGTGTGCATTCCCCCGGAGGGTTTTTATCTTATAGGAAAGTCGGAGGACTTTCCTATAAGATAAAAAAGTCCTCTTCCAGAACATTTGCTAAGTGCTCTGAAAGAGGATTCTTCATACCATCACTGTTTATGCTTTTGATAAGATATAAGCTTCAATCGCTTCATTTGCAAATGCGGCTGTACCTTCGCCACCCATTTTGTCAATGTTGGCCGTCATATCACCACCGCCCGCATACATAAGTCCTAGGCTTTCCAGAATCTCATCAGTACAGGTATAGAAGTTTTCAGTAATGTAATTCTGCAGCTTCTTCACAAGCATCTGAGCCTCTTCAGACTCCGGCCCTTTATCTATCACCTGTCCAAACTCTGCAAAGATCGCCATCATCCTCTCACCAAGAATGATTTCCTCTTCTCGGGACCGTCCGGCAGATTTCTGCTCATATTCCTTCCAGGCGTCTGTTTTGCCCCAGGAATCTTTTGCCTGTGCTGCGTATTCATCTATCTTTCTTGTATCAAAAGCCTCAAAACCAAGCTTAGTGAATTACCCCCACTTGAAGAAGTAGGGGCTTCTGGGATGCTTGTGCATCCGTTTAAGAAGTTTGATTCCCCTGTTTTCAGGCTATCCTTATTCTTACAGGCGTATCCACTTCGCCTCTACTGTATAGCCCCTCCAGGG
>JALERM010000197.1 GCA_022764165.1 Eubacterium sp.
TCAGTTCCTATTCAGTTGTGCCGGGAGCATGGTCACTCCCCCTTTTCTCTGGCGTCCAACACGGCCTGTACGGTGGCAATGATGATCCCGATCTCCCGGTCGGTCAATTCATCTGCCAGGGCGTCAAGCTGCCGGCGCGCCGTGGATTTTCCGTCTGCCGTATCCCCAAAGAGGAATTGATCCACGGAGATATGATAGCGGGACATGAGCTTAAAAAAGATTTGGAGGCTCGGATGCTGCCCCTTGTTTTCAATATTGGCGAGATAGCGGGGAGAAAGATACATCTCATCGCCCACTTTGTTGCGGGACTCTTTCTGTCCCGTCCTCGCTGCTTTGATTGCTGCCCCATAAGGGCTAAAGTCGATTTTCTGTACTGGTCTCTTTGCCATATTCATTTACCCAGTTACATTTTACTGTTCACCTTTCTTTCTGGATATGTCTATACAGTTCCTTTGATTGGCTAAAATAATTCATAAAATATTGTCTGAGGAAATTCACTTTCTTTATGAAATCTTCAGAATTGTCCGGTATACTATCCGTAAAATCAAAGAAAGGACTTGACTATATGGATATGATTTTGAAAACGACTGCCCTTTGCAAAAATTTCAAAGGGCAGATGGCTGTAAACAATGTAAACATTCACATCGAAAGAAACTCTGTTTACGGTCTGTTGGGGCCAAATGGAGCGGGAAAATCTACGATTTTGAAGATGATCACGGGTATTCTGCGTCCAACGTCCGGCGAGATTGAATTTAACGGGCATCCATGGAGCCGCAAAGATTTGAACAGTATTGGTGCCTTGATCGAAATGCCGCCGCTATATGAAAACCTGACAGCTTATGAAAATCTAAAGGCAAGAACACTCGCATTAAATTTGCCGGAGGGGCAGATCGATGAAGTGCTTGAAATTGTACAGCTTCAAAATACCGATAAAAAGAGGGCGGGTCATTTTTCCCTGGGCATGAAGCAGCGTCTTGGCATTGCCCTTGCATTACTGGTACAGCCCAAACTTTTGATCCTTGATGAACCGACAAACGGGTTAGACCCTATCGGTATTCAGGATTTGCGCCAGCTGATCCGCTCTTTTCCGACAAAGGGAATTACCGTTATTTTATCCAGCCACATTTTGTCTGAGGTTGAACTGATCGCAGATCATATCGGTATTCTTTCAAACGGGAAATTGGGCTACGAAAGCGAAATCCACAAAGATGCTGATTTGGAGCGTATCTTTATGGATGTTGTCGGCAATACCAGAGAGGAGGGCTAATTGATGCTTGGTATCATTCGATCTGAATTACTGAAAATGCGCCATACTTTTTCCATGAAGCTGATAATTTTGGCTCCGCTTGTTACGCTGTTGTTGGGGTATCTTCTAAGTGGCAGCTATGTCCAACTTTCGGCATACAACTGGTGGTATTCCATGATTTTACCGCTTGTAGTTTCGTTATGTTCTGCAAGCATGATTGTCCGAGAGAAAAGAACTGGGATGCAAAATATAGTCTGTCTACCTGTACGGTTTGATAAAATCTGGCTTGGAAAGACGGCTGCGTTCGCTATCCTGCTTTTTGTAGCTAACTTTTTGCTGTGGATTTCAACAACTGTTGTCGGTTTTGTGACAAAGGTCACTGTTTCCCCGCTGGATGGACTGATTGGTTGTATGCTTCTTTTTCTGACTTATATATGGCAGATTCCTTTTATCATGTTGTTAGTAAATTTTATGGGCTATATTCCGGCAGTCTTAGTATCTTTGGCTGCGAACATGATTCTATCCGCTGTTGGAGCTGAAGCTAAATGGTTCTTATATGTCCCTTATGCAATCCCGACACGCATTGTATATCCATTTTTCAAAATGCACGCAAACGGGATTCCTCTTGAAAGCGGCTCACCTCTTTTATCAGGCGAGTATGTTCTTCCCGCGCTGATTATCAGTCTGGTGTTTGCGTTGGTTGTTTTTAGGGTCAGTTCAAAACTGTTTTCGAGGGGAGGCCGGACACATGGATGAATATTGCCGCTATCTGAAAAGCGATGTTTATAAGCTGCGGCACTCCTGGTTCTTTGTGATCCACTTGCTTTTTCCGGTTTTTGGGGCAGCTCTTATGCTGATTTATTCCCGTTTATCATCCAGCAGCGAACTGAATAAGCTGGCAGCTTTCACACAGATTATTGCAATCGCATATCCATTCGTGATCTCGGTTGTCTGTCAGATTGTTGCAGAGCAGGAATTACAAGCAGGACATTTTCAAAATATGCTCACGCTTCCCAACCGTAAAAAAGCTATTTTCTCCAAATTTGCCATCCTGCTTTTATCTGGATTGTTTTCTGTTACACTCACAACTGTTTTATTTGGGATTCCGTTTTCATATATTACGGGAACAAAACTCCCTGTGAGATTCTTTATTTTGATTCCGTTTGTCCTTTGGGTAAGTAATATTATGATGTATGGACTACATCTAATTTTAGCATTTCGCTTTGGAAGAAACTTAGGAATAAGTATTGGTGTAATGGGAAGTTTGTTGTCAGCACTTCTTCAAACAGGGCTTGGTACTGGACTTTGGTATGTGATTCCCTATGGTCTTGGGGTGCGCTTTGCAGAAAATGCCTTGACATACCTATTCAGTTTACCACCTGTGGGAAATCTCGAAATTCAAATAGGGATTCTTTTCTGCACTCTTGTCACCTGTGGTATAATTGGCTTAGTAGCATTTTGGTTTTCACGATATAGCGGAACATTTTGCGATTGAAGCGAGGAAAAGCAGATGGGTTGTTTAGGAAATATAATATGGTTTCTATGCTGTGGCCTATGGCAAGGTCTTTCATGGGGGATTGCCGGTGTTCTATGGAGCATCACGATCATTGGCCTCCCGATTGGCCGACAGTGCTTTAAACTTGCCACTCTTGCATTTTTCCCGTTTGGTAAGGATGTTCAATATGGTGGCAGCACCTTATCTATGATTGCGAATATCCTGTGGATGATTTTCAGTGGTATTCCGTTGGCGCTGGTTGCATTGTTCAACGGTTTGCTGCTATGCTGCACAATCATTGGAATCCCGTTTGGGCTTCAATGCTTCAAAAACGCAAAACTGGCATTGGCACCTTTTGGAGCAAAAATTATATACACCTAAAGAAAGGAGTGGGACAATGGCACATATCTTAGTGGTGGATGACGAGCCTGCAATGCTCCAGCTTATCCGGCGAGTGCTGGAAAAAGACCAACACTTTATTACCCTTTTATCAGACACATGCAAAGTCCTCAATATGAACTTTTCAAAATATGACCTCATTTTGCTGGATATTATGATGCCAGGACTGGACGGGTTTGAACTTTGCCGGCAGATTCGTTCCCGTGTAGATTGTCCTATTATTTTTCTGACGGCGAAAATACAAGAGGCAGATATTGTACGTGGATTAGGGCTGGGCGCTGATGATTACATTACAAAACCGTTTGGAACGGCTGAGCTTCGGGCAAGAGTAAATGCCCACTTGCGGCGTGATACAAGGGAAAAGAAAAACTCCTTTTCTATTTCCGGCATAGTGTTTCATCTCAATGCCAAGGAAGCGGAGTCACAGGAGCAAAAACTTCCATTGACCAAAAGCGAGTACGAAATCTGTGAATATCTGGCACTTCATCACGGACAAACCTTTACGAGAGAACAAATTTACGAAGCCGTTTTCGGTTTTGACGGGGAAAGTGATAACTCTGTTATTTCCACTCATATTAAAAATATCCGTGGAAAGCTGGCGGCCTATAATATGGCTCCGATAGAAACCGTATGGGGGGTGGGCTATAAATGGGTGTAAAAAAATTGCGTTCGGTATTCATGCAGTATGCGATATTCCTTGCACTGGCAGTTTTTATTGTAATCGCAGTTAATGTGGGGGCTTATCTTTTTGGAGTGAATATGGGTGCCATATATCCTCTAAACAGCATAAGTACCGAAATAGAGAATGTGAAAGGGAATCTACAATCCATTGAGCAGCTTTCGGAGAACGATATACCACCCCTCTGCGAGTATGTCATGTTTACAAAAGACGGACAGTATGAAGTCGGCTCTATTACTCCAGAGGACAGCACTCTTGTTTGGAATATTTGCATTGAAAACGGCCGGACGAGTGGTAATCCGTATCTTTATTCTGTCATTGATCGGGAAGATGAAGTTTTAATTTTGAGATACCGCATGACGGCTCAATTTAGAAATAAGACCCTGAGAAGTATTTTCCCGTCTGCCGATTTACTTTTAATCATCATTATCCTGCTGGAAATACTGGCCTCTCTGTTTGTCATATCCTATATTTTCGGCAAATATCTTGGGAAAAAGATTGATAAGCTGCTAACTGTCGTTTATAAAATTGAACAGCAGGATTTGGATTTTGAAATTCAAAAAAGCAAGCTATTTGAAGTAGACCAGGCATTGGATGCGCTCGATCACATGAGGATTGCATTGAGACAATCTCTTTCAAAACAGTGGTATGACGACAAAATGCGGCAAGACCAGCTTTCCGCTTTAGCGCATGATTTGAAAACACCTCTTACGATTATCCGTGGCAATACGGAGTTGCTTTTTGAAACTTCTCTTTCAACGGAACAGCGTGAGTGTGCGGAATACATTGAGAACAGCTCCTTACAGATGCAAGACTATGTGCAAACCTTGATTGAGGCCACAAAATCGTGGGATAGCTACCAACCATGTATGAAAAAGGTCAATATGGGTTCTTTGCTTATGGGGCTTAAAAATCAAATTGACGGTCTATGTGCAGTGAACAATATAACCCTGCATTGGGATTGTGGGCAATATCCTGCATATATTACCGCAGATCACGATTTGCTTATAAGAATGCTCGTTAACGTGCTTTCAAATGCGGTTGAACACACCCCACAAGGGGGGAATGTCACTTTTGAAGTATGGGAGTATAATAACGAACTTTCTTTTCGGATTACAGACACAGGAACGGGATTCTCTGACGAAGCCTTAAAACACGCAACAGAGCAATTCTTTATGGACGATGATAGTCGAAACTCAAAATCTCATTATGGTATCGGTCTGTATGTTGCGGCATCCATAGCAAAAAAACACGGCGGAAAAATT
>JALERM010000068.1 GCA_022764165.1 Eubacterium sp.
TTCGAAGAAAATATGGAATCGACAGGATCCCGGTCAGAGGTCTGATCCGAAGCAAGTTCTTTTTTGGATGTAAAATAGGTGCATTAAACATTAAGAAGTTCTGCAAGTATATGCAGGGCAGGGATAAGTGCGCCCAAATTGCAGCCCATGCATGAGAATCATCGTGAAATCAAGCATAAATAGGTTGAAAAATTCACTCTATTTTGGTTTGCTAGCGTAGTGTACAGCAATATATTCAGTTTTCAAGGTCCTATGTCGAAAAAAGGATCTTATTTTTTACCCTTTTGACGTGCTAATCATATTATCAACTTTCTTATACTTCGTCAATACCTTACCGGGATTTCTATCCACAAAATAGTAACGCCTGTTCTGATTCAGCGCCAAACAACGGTTTCTTGACAACTTCCTAATCCCAGAGCCAATTCATCTCTCCGGCAATTCGTTAGACGGCGGCAGGCAGGTATGGTTCTCACATACGTAGTAAGTCGTTCTATTATTTAACAGCCGGTACTCGCTTGTGGAATCCGGCAGGATTCTTACATCAGCATATAGGGGAAGAGCAGACAGTATGTTCTCCGGTTTTTCCTCTGAGATGACTGCCGTTATTTTCTTTGGCGGATGAAGATATAACAGCAAAGCGATCAGAAACAGACTGTGTCCTGCGGGGTATCCTTTTGCTTCCCCTGACAGGAAGGCAAGCTGTCTCTCCGCCCGTTCTGTGTATGTCTTTCCTTCTGCGATCTGAGAAAGCCGCACAAGGCAATAGGCCATCACAGAATTACCACTGGGAAGGGCGCCGTCATAAGTTTCTTTCGGTTTCGTAATCAGACTGTTATTTTGAGTTCCGTACAAAAAATACCCTCCACCATCCTGATCTGCAAACTGTTGCTCTGTCTCTTCCATGATTTGCTTTGCCCGTTCCAGATACTCTGATCCGGCATTTGCCTCATACAGACAGAGCAATGCCGCAGCATAATAAGTATAATCATCCAGAAATCCCTTCACAGAAAGCTTATCCCCGCGGCAGCTTACATACAGGAAATCCCCATCAACAAGGTGTTCTTCTATAAACCGCTGATTCTTTTTGGCCGCCGACAGATATTTCCGATTTCCCGTCACCCGATACAGAACTGCCATGGCACAGATCATCAGCGAATTCCACGCTGTCAGAACTTTATCGTCCAGGTGAAGTTTTGCACGGGACTTGCGGTATTCATATAACTCTTTTCTCTCCTGCTCAAATTCCCGGGATATTTTATTTCCATTTAACAAGTTAGGGATATTTTCCCCTTCAAAATTTCCCACCTTCGTGATACCAAAATGTTCACAGAATTCTCTTCCTCTTTCTGTTCCAAGAATTTCCCTGATTTCTTCATAACTCCAGACATAAAACTTTCCTTCTTCCCCATCGCTGTCCGCATCCTGGGCAGAATAAAACTCACCGGAGGGCCCTGTCATTTCCCGGAAAATATACTCCGCCGTCTGCTCTGCGGTATCAAGAAACAGGCATTCCCCCGACTTTTTATAAGCCGCCGCACAGGCAAGAATCATCAGTGCATTGTCATAAAGCATTTTCTCAAAATGCGGAACCAAATAGAAATTGTCAGTAGAGTATCTTGAAAATCCATAACCAATATGATCAAAAATCCCTCCCCGGCGCATTTTTTCCAGAGTTACTTCCACCTGCTGAAAAACAGTATCATCGTGGGCAATGACAGAATATAACGTAAGGAAAATCAGATTATGAGGTGTGGGAAATTTGGGGGCTCTGCCAAAACCACCGTGTTTCTCATCAAAACTCCGGGCAAATATTTCAGCAGCTTTCCGGGGCAGATGAGAATCTATCTTCTCCTGCACTTCCACACTTTTCGGCGTAATATACAAAAGAATATCTTCCGCAGATGCTAGCAGGTTTTTTCTGTTTATTTTCCACTGCTGTGCAATGGCAAGAAGCAGATCACGGAACCCCATCATGCCATATCTGGATGCGGGTGGAAAATAAGTTCCCGCATAAAAAGGCTTTTGCTCCGGTGTCATAAAAATACTCATAGGCCAGCCGCCGTTTCCCGTAATGGCCTGACAGACAGACATATACACACTGTCAACATCCGGACGTTCCTCCCTGTCCACCTTAACAGCAACAAAATATTCATTGAGAATCTGTGCAATCTCCTCATTCTCAAAACTTTCATGAGCCATCACATGGCACCAGTGACAAGTACTGTATCCGATGCTCAAAAATACCGGTTTATCCTCCTGCTCCGCTTTTTCAAAAGCCTCTTCTCCCCAGGGATACCAGTCTACCGGATTACCGGCATGCTGCAAAAGATAAGGGCTGGTTTCATACTGCAGACGATTACTCATACACTATCTACTCCTTCCGATTTATCCTGATTATCTTTATAGTTTATCATTCTCAGTTACACAAGTTTTATTCCAGTATACCATGGTATATAAGTCATTACAAATTCTCCATGATACCAGTTTTATTTTCTTAATCCTTATGATCGAATAAACATAACCGTAACAACAGGAAAGCTGAGGTGTCTGCAAAATGAAAAAGCCATTAGCAATTGGAGTTGAAGATTACAAAAGAATCGTAGATAAACCCTATTATTATGTAGATAAAACCCTTTTCATAAAGGACTTAATTGACAAGGGAGGAACCGTCAGCCTGTTTACCAGGCCAAGACGTTTTGGAAAAACCCTGGCTCTCAGTATGTTAAAGACTTTTTTTGAGGCAGAGATTGATCAAAAAGGAAATAAAATTGACAACAGCCATTATTTTGACGGAATGAAGATTATGGATGTGGGGGAAGCATATACGAGCCATATGGGCAGGTATCCGGTCATTTCGCTTTCATTGAAATCAGCAAAACAACCGAATTATCAGATGGCCTATCAGTGCCTCATCGATGAGATCGTAAGTGCCTACGAAAAGCATCTTTATGTTCTGAGCGGCGATGCATTACTTCCCGCCAACAAAGAAAAATATCGGGCAATTATGGAATATCGTGCCAGTGAGGCTGACTACGCCACCTCCCTTTAATTTTTGTCAAATTGCCTGAAAAAATATCACGGCAGGAATGTTATCATTTTGTTAGATGAATATGATGTTCCTCTGGAAAATGCCTATTTTCGGGGTTTTTACGACCAGATGACAGACTTTATCCGCTTGCTTTTTGAATCAGCATTGAAGACCAATGACAGGCTGGAATTTGCTGTTTTTTACCGGATACTTGAAAATGACGAACCAGTCAATGGAAGGAAATCAAATATACCTGGGAAGCCTATTATCACGGATTCCTGACAGGAATATTAAGTGGTTTACAGGATTACGAGATTCTTTCTAACAGAGAAGCCGGGAACGGCAGACCGGATATTCTTTTAAAACCTTATGATGAACGGAATCCCGTTGTTATTATCGAGATTAAATTCACAGATAAATTTTCTTCGATGGAAAAGAAATGCGAAGATGCTTTACAGCAGATTGAGAATAAAGCATATGCTGCCGGTCCTTTGGACGAGGGGTATAAAACAATTTTAAAATATGGTATCTGTTTCTGCAAAAAGAGCTGCATGGTGAAGACAGCGAAATAACAGAAAAGGGTCTGCCAACCAAATGGACAGACCCCTTCCTGTTATTTATCAGAATTTGAACACCCGTCCCCATCATCCGGAAGCAATGCTGATCATCCTGCCGTCTCTGTTAGTCTTAAACGTTGTATGTTCATACACTACTCCCTATTTCCTCTCTATCGCTTCATAAACCCGCAGGATTTCACCCACACTCCACGCCTGTGCAAAGCACCCTTTGGAGGAACTGGGATTTTCTCCATCGTATATCTCAGGAAGCTGCCCGATACAGCCTTCCCGCATGGCACTTTCCATCACCTCAAGCTGTTCTTTTACTACACGCTTAGCCATTCCACTGTAGTCATGAACCTTCAGATATGCCAGGTAATATCCTCCCAGTGGAAACGTCCAGACGGTTCCCTGATGATATGCCATATCCCGTTCAAATACAGATCCTCCATAGTACGGATGAAATTCCGGATCATTTTTGTCCAGGGTGCGCAGGCCATAAGGTGTATACAGTTTTTCAAACACAGCGTCAACAATCTTCTTTTCTTTTTCCCTGTCCAGCATGGTAAACGGCATGGAAACAGCCCAGATCTGATTGCACCGCATTTGTTCCTCTGCATTTGTCCCGCAGATTACATCTTTCAGATAACCTTTCTCAGACATCCAGAATTTCTTTTCAAAAGAATCTCTTACTTTTTCTGCCAGTTTCCCATAGTCTGTGCTTTCTGTTTTCTCTGTCATACCGGAAAATTTTTCCATGATACGCAAGGCATTATACCAATAGGCATTAATTTCCACCGGCTTTCCATGACGTGGCGTGGGAAGAACTTCTCCTACACGCACATCCATCCATGTCACCTGTGCAAGCCCTTCCCCAGCCATTATCAACGCGTCATCATCCATGCGTATGCCATACCGGGTTCCGGCTTTATACTTTGCAATGATACGCTCCATAACCGGATACATTTCCCGGACAAAACTTTCATCTCTACTTGCCTCATAATACAGATACACACAATTGATAAACAGCAGAGCTGCATCTGCCGTATTGTACATCGGTTCATTTTTACCCTCCGGAAACAGATTCGGCATCAATCCGTCTCGTTCATTGACAGCAAAGGTGCGGAGAATCTTTTTTGCACGTTCATATTGTCCGGAAGATATACACAGCCCTGGAAGAGCAATCATAGTATCTCTTCCCCAGTCCTCAAAGAACGGGAAACCCGCCAGAATCGTATCACCGCCGGTGGACTCTCTTTCGGCAATAAATTGGTCAGCACTTTTGACAAGCATTCCGGCCACTTCAGACACAAATCCGGCACGTTTTTCTATTTCGGTACGATATTTTTTCACACCAGCAATAATACCCTCCGCTGTGTCTCCCGATTCTTCCATCTCATATACAACTTCCAGTATATGAGATGCAGAAGGTTCTATACTGCAGCAGATCTCGTGATTGGCTTTTGCCCGTCCATGTTCCCTTCTTCCGTCACATGCGTCATAGCTGTAGAAGTATTCTTCCGTTCTTTCCGGTATTCCGGTCACTTCTCCGTTTGTCCGAAAATACAACACCAGCCCTTCGGATGCAATCTGTCCGCTGCACACAGATTTTCCTTCTGACAGTCCTACACTCCAACTGCTGCTATATTTCTGTTTTACATCCGGTTCCTTCCCTTTTGGAGAAAACTGAAAAAACGGAGTCAGTTCCAGCACACATTTCTCTCTTCCCCGGTTACAGATTTCATAACGGATTCCAATCGCATTAGCTCCACGCTTCAGTCCCATTTCTTTGCGAATTTCCAGTCCTTTTACCTGAAACTTCCAGACAGGTGTATCCTCATAGGTAAATCCGGAGAGAAAATGATATCCTTCCTCACGATGTCCGTCAGCAAATTCCTGGCTGGAAATGATGTATTCCTCTTCTCCGGCAATTACCTTCTCCGCAAGACGATGAAGGATATTATAACGATGGTTCGGCGCCTGCGTACACGCCATTAACAACGTATGGTCATTGCGTGCCACAGACCCAATCATTGTCAGAGAGGAAAATCCACCGAGATAATTTGTCATCAGGAAACAATTCTCCTGCCCCCTCTCCATAGATTTCCAATCCTGCTTTCCATAAATCCACTTCATGTCTTCACTTCCTTCTGTTATTTTTGTCCCAGTATCATCACACTGCACGGTTCCACCCGGATTTCTCCCGATATTTTCGATGGTTTTTTCCAGTGATGACTGCTTTTTTTATCTGCCAATAACTGCCAGTTTCCATCCAATAATCTGACATTCCTGTTTTCCGATCCGCTGTTATACAAGATATAAAGCATACTCCAGCGAATATCTGTATTTTCCAGTGTGTTATCCACCAAAAATCCCACAGCCTGGGGTTCTGTCCACACCGTGCGAATTCTTTTCCACGCTTCCGGTGATTTATCATACAATCCGGGAAGCTGCTTTCGCAAGGCAATCATCCCCCTATAGTATTCTACCAATTCCCGATGATCCCATGCACGCTGCCAGTCCAGACGATTCAGTTCAATGGGGGCATTATAGGAATCATCAATCCCATCTTTGGTTCGGGCAAATTCTTCTCCCGAAAGGAAAAACAGATTTCCCTGGCAAGTCATATAAACAGCTGCCGCCATTTTGTTTACATCCATCCAGGTCTTCTGATCCGAAACTGTATCCACGATTTTGTCCCACAAAGTCTGGTTATCATGAGCCGATACATAAGTAATAATCTGAGCCGGAGATCGGGCTCCTACTTCTTTTGTTCCCTGCCATGCTTTTATACTTTTCAGAATATCCTCTTCCAGTCCCCTTGCTCCATTAACAAAACCTATCTTATCCACATCAAACACAGAACCTTTAATAGCATTTCTGGTATCATCGCAGAAAAATCCGATACCATCATCCAACAACGAAATATTCTCTTTCAGGGCACATTTGGCATTTCCTTCTATTGCCGTATCACCTGCCGCCCACGGTTCGCCATACAGTATTTTTTCACCTTTTCCATATCTCATATCCAATTCACGACGTATCCGATTCATAAGGTTAACATCCAGAAGTCCCATCAGATCAAACCGAAAACCATCTATATGATATTCTTCTGCCCAGTACAGCACCGAATCCAGAATATAATTCCCACACATAGGTCTCTCATTGGCAGTGTCATTTCCGCAGGCGGAGCCATCTGATACGGAACCATCTTCATTTACCCGGTAGTAGTACCATGGCACAGTTTTCTGCAGCCAGGAGTCCAGATGATATGTATGATTATATACCACATCCATAATCACACGAAATCCCTGTCGGTGAAGGGACTGTATCATTTCTTTCATCTCACGGATACGTACCTCCCCATGACTGGCATCTGTGGCATAAGATCCCTCCGGAACATTGTAATTTACCGGGTCGTATCCCCAGTTAAATTCCTCTTCATTTCCGGCCTCATCCACCGAACCATAGTCATACACCGGCATCAACTGCACATGTGTCACACCCAGTTCCTTCAAATACGCACAACCGGTTTTGTGAATTCCATCTCCATACAATGTTGTGTCATCACATAAAAATGCTTTATACTTCCCCCGGTACTCTTCCGGAAAACCTCCGCTTTTATCCCAGGAAAATTCTTTCACATGCAGCTCATAGATGATGTTTTCCACCGGCTGTTCCGGAGCCTTATCCTCACTCCATCCTTCCGGATCCGTTTTTTTCAGATTGACTACCATGCTCCTCTTTCCATTGATTCCGCAGGCTTTTGCATAAGGATCCGCAGTTCTTCGTATCTGACCGTCATTTGTCACTTCATAATCATAATAAACCCCATGAAGTTCCTGTACTGTGCGATAAGACCAGATACCTCTCTCTTCTTTTTCCATCTGAAAACTTTTGTACGCACCACTATCGCTTCCGTTTTCATAAAGATACAATGTCACTGATTCCGCACAGGGACTCCATAGGAGAAATGTTGTTCCTTCTTCTGTACAGCAGACTCCCAGATCATGCCCATCGTAAATGTAATTTGTCTGAAATTCTGAGCTTGAATAGTAATTTTTCCATTCTTTTGCAGTCCTCATCTTTCTTTCTCTCCCTGTATTCCAAGCATTCTGCATACTTTTCCAATGTCCATTTCCGACTGCACATACGTTGCATTCACCTTTTCATCCTTTTCCGGCGAAATATTAGAATGAATATAACAGGTATCCATTCCCACACGGGATGCTCCTGCAATATCCGTTTCCCCATCATTTCCAATCATAATACATTCACCAGGATTCAATTGATATTTTTCCAGAAGGATTTCAAAAAAACGTCGGTCCGGTTTTTTTACTCCATAATCCGAAGAAATTAAAATTCCGTCAAAATACTGTGCGATCCCCAGCATATGCAGTTCATACTCTGTAAAAATCCGCTGGGCATTTGACAACAGATAAATCTTTTTTCCCTGTTCCTGCAGCTGTTTGAGCATTCTTTCCACACCCTCATACAATCTGATATACTCTGTTGTAAGAACCCGGAAGAATTGCCCCGCATGAAGCACCAGCACATCATCCGCCTGTACTCCTTTGGTTTCAAATAATTCCCGGAACACGGTTTCTATCTGGATTTCCGGATATGCCTCATGGCTGTATAAGGATTCCGCCTTGCACTCTGTCATACGGTTATAATTCTTTTTCATTTCTTCCGGTGTGTACACGGCACCATAATATCCATAAAAGAGGCATAATTTCTCCCAGACTTCCTGTTTTTTCTCATCGGTACGAATGTCCGCTAAGGTTCCGTAAAAATCAAAGACATAATTTTTGTACATACTTTTCATTTTCCTTTCCGTCTGTATCAGAATTTGAACACCAGTACCCCATATCCTTTCAGCGGATGTGCAATCGAATATGCTTTTCCATCTACAGCAATTTTTTCAGGCTTCACCTTAATTTCCTGATTTTCCTCATAGTTTTCCCATGTAGAATCAAGAATCAGGGTATGCTGTTTCCTTTTCAATACTCCCACTCGATAATCTTCTCTCTCCACCGGGGTGAAATTACATACAAACAGAAGATTGTCTTTTCCATCCTTGCTGTGTCTTACAAAGCTGAAAATGCTGCGGTCAGCATCATCCACGCTGATCCATTCAAATCCCTTTTCCTCGGTGTCCAGTTCATACAGACACGGATGATTTCTGTAAAGGCTGATCAGAGCTTTCATGTAATCATGAACCTGTTTATGTCCCGGATCCTTCATCAGTCCCCAATCCAGTTCTTTTGCCTCACTCCACTCATTGTTCTGAGCAAAATCCTGTCCCATGAACAGAAGTTTTTTACCCGGATGTCCCAGGAAAAATCCATAGGCAGCCTTCAGGTTCTCCAGTTTATCCTGCGGATATCCCGGCATTTTTTCCACCAGAGAACATTTTCCGTGAACCACCTCATCGTGCGACAGTACCAGAATGAATTTCTCTGAATATGCATACATCATACCAAAGTTCATCTGATTATGATGGTACTTTCTATATACCGGATCTTTCTGCATATAAGAGAGGAAATCGTTCATCCATCCCATGTTCCATTTCATGGTGAATCCCAGACCGCCGTTTTCCGGTGTATCTGTCACCTGCGGCCATGCGGTGGATTCTTCGGCGATGATGATACTTCCATCGCCCCGGTGTTCTACCAGAGAATTCAAATGTTTCAGGAATTCTACAGCTTCCAGATTTTCCTTTCCGCCATACTGGTTCGGCACCCATTCATTTCTTCCATAATCCAGGTACAGCATGGAAGCCACCGCATCCACACGCAGTCCGTCGATGTGATATTCATCCAGCCAGTAAAGAGCATTTGAAATCAGGAAATTCCGCACTTCATTCTTGCTGTAGTCAAAGACCTTGGTTCCCCAATCAGGATGCTCCCCTTTTCGCGGATCAGCATATTCAAACTGACAAGTTCCGTCAAATAATGCCAGACCGCACTCATCCTTCGGGAAATGAGCCGGTACCCAGTCAAGAAGGACTCCGATACCTTTTCCGTGAAGATAATCCACCAGATACATAAAGTCATGAACATTTCCATAACGGGAAGTAGGTGCAAAGTATCCAGTTACCTGATAACCCCAGGAACCATCAAAAGGATGTTCTGCGATTCCCATCAGTTCCACGTGGGTGTAACCCATTTCCAGCACATAGTCCGCAAGGCTGTGAGCAAGCTGTTTGTAATTATAAAATCCCTGCGGGTTTGCTTCACTGTAAGGATGTTTTTTCCAGGAACCCGGATGCACTTCATAGATAAACATGGGCTTCTTTGTCTGGTCCTCACCCTTTCTTTTCTCCATCCATTCACTGTCTTTCCAGGTATATCCCTCCAGACGTTCTACCATAGAAGCAGTAGCCGGTCTTACCTCACTATGTATACCAAACGGATCGGCTTTCATAACTTTTCTGCCGTCCCTGCAGAATACACAGTATTTGTACCGGCTGTGTTCCAGCACACCGGGAATAAACAGGGCATGAATACCCAGAGGTTCCAGACGCTCCATCACATGGGCATTCACATCCCACCCGTTAAAATCACCTACCACGCTGACTTTCAACGCATTCGGTGCCCAGACAGCAAAGTAAACGCCCTCTTTTCCGTCTCTCTCTGTCAGATGAGCTCCCAGCTTCTGGTAGATCTGATAATGTGTTCCCATGCCGAACAGATACTGATCATATTCTGTTACTTCAAATACTTCGCTCTTTACCACATTTTCCTGTTTTGCTTTCACTGCCCGTTTTACCTGTTTTGCCATATCTGTACCCACTCCTTTATATCCCAGACATTTTTCTTTTGCTACTTTTTCGTTACATCTCTTCTGTCCATACGGAAGCTGCGTCTTGTCAGATTTCGGATTTTTTCCGACAGCTCCGCTGTCAGCTGTCCCTCTTCCAGTCTCCATTTCCAGTTGCATCCCAGCGTGGACGGATGATTCATTCTTGCTTCATTTCCCAGACCCAGATAATCCTGCATGGGAATCATACATACATTTGCCGTGCTCATCATGGCCAGACGAATCATGTCCCAGTGTATCTCTTGATCCGGTGTATCAGCATTGTCCATATATTCATTCAGAAACTTTCTCTGATCTTCAGGAAGTTCCTGATACCAGGAAACCACTGTATCATTATCATGTGTACCCGTGTACACCACGCAGTTTTTATCATATTCGTGAGGCAGATATCCTGTCTCCTTATCCGGTTCAAAAGCAAATTCCAGAACTTTCATATTGGGATATCCACTGTCTCTGACCAGTTGCTCTACCGATGGAGTCATAAGGCCCAGATCTTCTGCGATTACTTCCCGTCTTCCCAGATTTCTCTCCAGGGTTCTGAACAGATCCATGCCCGGGCCCTTTTCCCAATGACCTTGCATTGCGGTCTCTGCCCCGTATGGGATGGAATAATACTCATCAAATCCACGGAAATGATCAATACGCACTACATCATATAATTTGTAGCAGTGAGCCATCCGCTTCGTCCACCAGTCATATCCCGTATTTTTGTGATAATCCCAACGATACAGCGGATTTCCCCATAACTGACCAGTGGCAGAAAATGCATCCGGCGGACAACCTGCAACTGCTGATGGCAGATGATCCGACCCAAACTGAAACAGCTGTGGACTGGCCCATGCATCGGCACTGTCAAATGCTACATAAATCGGCAGATCTCCGATGATAAGAATTCCATTTTTGTTGGCATATTCTTTTAATTTCACCCACTGCTCCATAAATTTGAACTGGAGGAATTTATAAAATTCAATGTCGAAATAATATTGTTCCCGATAGTAATCCAGGGCAAATCCCCATCTCAGGCGGATATCTTCCGCCCATTCATTCCACGGATGACCTCCGAAACAATTTTTCACTGCCATGAACAGAGCATAGTCATCCAGCCAGAATGCATTTTCCCGAACAAACTCCTGAAACTGCGGATTCTTGTATATCTCACTTCTTTCATAGGCTTTCCGGAGCAGACCAAAACGCTCACCGTACAGTTTTCCATAGTCAACGCTCTTCGGATCATCTCCGAAATCACAGCCATCACATTCTTCTCTTGTCAGCAGCCCTTCATCGATCAGCGTTTCCAGATCGATAAAATACGGATTGCCGGCAAATGTGGAAAATGACTGATAGGGAGAATCTCCGTAGCTGGTATGACCGAGAGGAAGGATCTGCCAGCAGGACTGGCCAGATTCTTTCAAATAATCAACAAATTCATACGCTTCTTTTGAAAATGTTCCGATTCCGTATTTTGACGGAATACTGGAAACAGAAAGTAAAATTCCACTTGCTCTTTTCATATCGTCATATCCCTTTCGTATATTGAAAAGGGATACTGCAGCATTGTACTGCAATATCCCAAACACATTCTTAGCCTTTTACTGCTCCCGACATACCATCTACATAATATCTCTGAAGATACATAAACAAAGCAGCAATCGGTATAGAAATCAGTACAGCGCCTGCTGCGAAACAAGTATACCAGCTGTCAATATACTCTTTTTCCAACATTTTCCACAAACCAATCGCAACTGTATAATAGTCAGCATTTGCACGGCAGATAACTTTTGCAAAAATAAAGTCTACCCACGGTCCTATGAAAGATGTCAGAACCGTGTAAACAATCACCGGTTTACTCAACGGCAATGTCATCTTCGTAAAAATCTGCCAACGGGTACATCCGTCAATAAGCGCCGCCTCATCAATCGCCAGCGGAATTGTATCAAAAAATCCTTTTGCGATCTGAAAGCCCAGCCCGGCACCACCCGAATAACAGAGGATCAGTGCCAGACGAATGAGGCCTCCCTCTGAGAGTCCTAATGCCTTCAGGATAAAATACACAGCCACCATTGACATAAAGCCCGGAAACAGACCAAGTATCATAGCCATATTCATGTATGGTTTCCGCATCTTGAAACGAAGCCTTGACAGGCAGTAAGATACGGACAATACATAAAATGTAGACAGGATACAGGAACAGATTGCAATAAACAATGTGTTGCCAAACATTTTCGGAAAATTCAACAGTGTAGTATCTGTGAACAGACGAACATAATTTGCAATGGTATATCCCTGAGGAAGAAACGTGGATACATAGGATCCTTTTTCCGCCCTGAAGCTGGTCAGAATTACCCATGCGATCGGGAACACCCATATTGCTGCCAGCACTGCCAGAACTACATGAACAATTGTATTATTTATCAACCGCGTACGTTTTGCGGATTTTTCCTTTTTTACTGCCATCTCTAGAATCCCCCCTCTTCCTTATAGGATTTGCTGTTGTGATATGTGAGCAGTGAACCAATAGCCAAAATAATAAACGTCAGAATACCAATAACGGCACCAATATTATAGTATTGCTTATCTATTGTCAGTTTATAAAGCCATGTAACCAGCAAATCGGTGCTGCCTGCTGTGGAAGCCAGATTTGTCACCGGGTCACCTCCCGAAAGCAGATAAATAATATTGAAGTTATTTACGTTACCGGTAAATGTAGCAATCAGGTATGGTGTAGTAATGTACAGCATATACGGCAGAGTAATTTTCGTAAAAATCTGAACAGCGTTTGCTCCGTCAACTTTTGCAGCTTCATATAACTCATTCGGGATATTCTGCAGAACACCGGTAAGCTGAAGCAGCGTATAAGGAACACCTACCCAGATATTAATTACAATAACGGTAACTCTTGCCCAAAGAGGATCTGTAAAAAAAGGAAGAGAACTGTCAGCCCCTATCCATCCCAGATTTCGAAGCAGAACATTTACCGCACCGTTTGGCTGAAGCATGGTTCTCATGATCAGCAAAGATACAAATGACGGAACTGCACATGACAGCACAAAACAAAAACGCCAGAATCCCTTTGCTTTTGTATCTTTTCTGTTGATTATAATGGCAAGGATCATACCAAAGATATAGTTTGTAAATGTAGCAAAAAACGCCCAGATAATTGTCCATGCAAGTACGGACCAGAATGTACTTCCCAGAATACTGCTGGAATCAAAAAGAGTACGGAAATTCTCCAATCCTACCCAGTCAAAAAGAACCAGATGATTATCCATTTTACTGTAATTGGTAAATGCCATGCAAATCATAAAAATCAGCGGCAATACAGTCAGCCCGAAAATGAATGTCAATGACGGGGTCATTAACAATTTTTGTATATTCTCGTGGAAAAGAGATTTCAAATCCTCTTTAAATGTCTTAACATGTTTTCCAGCCTTGTCAAGACATTCTGCCTGATACGCACTTTTCACAGTTTCTCTCCAGAGATAAAACATAAAAAGTGTCACAATAACCGTCGCCACACCGTAAAGCAATATCAATATAGAATTATCTCCCGATGTATATTCATAAATCTGCAATGCTTCGTTCCAGACTTCTTCCTGCTGTACAGAACCGAGTGACGGAAGCATTGCGATACAATGAAATCCGTTGGCTATCATAAATGCAAGATATGCAACTTCCGCAGCCAGAAACAACAACCCTTTCAGAGCCTGTTTATGCAATATATTTCCCAAGCCCATGATCAACATGGACAGTTTTGTTTCCATACCTCCCTCTTTCACTGCTGCTGTCACTGTGTAGGGAGTAGGAAACTCGTTTACTCTTTTCTTAAAAAATCCCATATTTTTTCCCTCTTCTATCTTGTCTTTAGATTCCATTACTGTTCATCGCATCATTCATTGCCTGTGTCTGTTCCTTCGAATTCTCATGGGTGACAGATTTGTTCCGGATTCCCTTACCCATATTTTCAACAGGAGTCCAGCAATTGCCCATGGCACTTACAAACGGCTGAAGAATGGAAGTATTATCAAACGTATCGTTCTGTGCTGTCACCAGCATATCTGAAGCAATACTTTCATCCTGCAAAAGTTCCGTATTACAAGGCACTACGTTTCTCAGTTCATAATGAAGTTTTTGAGCTTCTGCTGAAGCAAGATAAACTGCCAGCTGAATAGATGCAACCATATGATCCGATGTGGCATTGACACCAATTGCTTTTGATCCGGCGTAAGCCATCATCTGTTTTTCTTCTCCGTTCAGCGTGTATGTGGGAAGGGATGTCACGCCCATATTATCCCCCAGAATCTCCTTAATGCTCATTGCATCCCATGAACCGGTAAATATCGCATTGATACTTCCATCACGCAATCCCGCCATTCCGGAACCATCAGCATCTACGACAAAATTAGGATTGTCAATCAGATCAATGAGGTAGTCTGTTACTTCTTCCGCCTTTTCACCTGCAAAATCAACTCCGGCTTCTTCCACAGTACCGTCTTCAAACAGCGTACATCCATTTCCTATATAGAATGATGGCAGATACCACGAGTTTGTAAACGGAAAAGAAACAACTCCCTTTTCCAGCATAGTATCAAGATTCTTCACGTCCTCCTCCGAAAAAACACTCTTGTCATAATACATAAACCAGGTATTCGTAGTAAACGGTATTCCGTAGAGATATCCGTCCTGTCTTACAGAGTCTGTAACCGTAACAGAGTTTGTCTCCATAATCTGTTCTTCATAAATTCCGCCGATTTTAGCCACTGCTTTGGCATCCGTCAATACAGTAAGATTGTCATTGGCAAACATAAAAACATCTGCACTGGCCTCCGGATCCTGTGCCACCGTGGCAGCTGCCGTCGCCTCATCAGCCACACCGTATACAAACTGAATGTCATATTCCGGATGCTGCTCATCAAATGCTTCACAGCATGTCTGAAGCCACTCACCACTGTCTTTTGACTGATCTCCGGATGGAGCCCACACCATCAGTCGTATGCTCTCAACCTCTCCTTCCTGCGGCACCGACTGGGCGGTTTCACCACAGCCGCTTGCCATGGTCAGCCCCATTATGCCGGTCAACAAAATTGCTAGCTTTTTTCTCATGTTTCTTCCGTTCCTCTCTTTCTTTGTGAGTTTCCTTTAGTTTCTTTATATCTATAGATTTTACTATTTTTTTATAAAATATCAAGTTCATTTTTATATTTGATATGTTATTTTCATATTTTGCACAGTTTATTTCGTATTTTTTTATGTATTATGCACAACTTCATTTTCTTTGCTCATTTGAAACTTTAGGAAACTTTTTTCATCAAAGAAAAATAAATTGCTTTTTATATTTTGTTCCTATATAATAGTTTCTGTATTCAACATGTTGCTGTTCAGTACCTTCACAGTGGCTACTAAATACAGTCACTTCAAAACTAACTATTAAGAGAGAGAATTCCATGATAAGAATGCAGGATATCGCTGACAAGCTGGGAATTTCCAAAGGCACTGTTTCAAAAGCACTCAACGGCACAGCCAATATCAGCGAAGAATTACAGAAAAAAATCTTAGAGACCGCAGTAGAAATGGGATACACAAAAAAACTCCGGCGTCAAAAGGATGAGGAACAAAAGCTATGCATCCTGATTGATAATACAGAGTACAAAGCACCTCATCAGTTTGGTTATGACATCATACTGGGTTTCAGACAGCTTGCGGAACCGGCCGGTTACACGGTAGATGTCATACAGGTAAACGACAAACTACAAAAAAGCATAACCTATGATGCCTTTATGATTCAAAATAACTACAAGGGCTCCTTTGTAATTGGTTTCAGCCTCAGCACACCATGGATGAAGGATTTTTATAGCAGCCGGATTCCTGCTGTTTTGTATGATAACTATATCCCTGCCAACCCTTCAGTTGCCTATGTGGGAATTGACAATACGGAAGGAATGGCACTTGCCGTTTCACATCTGAAAGAACTTGGGCATAAAAATATCGGTTACCTGAGTGCCGCTCTTGGCTCCTACATCATGCAGGTAAGACATAAATCTTTTTTTCAGGCGCTCCGGCAGACAGGTCTGAACGCAGATTATACACGTGCCCGAAATGCCTACCTTATTACAGAATGTGTGGAAAGGCACCTTCCCAAACTGTTAGATATGGGGGTAACTGCTATTATTTGCAGTCATGACCAACTTGCTCATGCGGCAATATGCCAGTGCCAGCAGCTTGGATATCACATTCCGGAGGAACTGAGTATTATAGGTTTTGACGATCTTCCATTCTGTGCCTATACCTCTCCGCCAATGACCACAGTCCGCCAAAACAGAATACAGATCGGAAAAAGTGCATATTGTGCATTGGAAAGTCTGCTCAATCATGTTTCCATCGGTACACTTCTGCTTCATGCCCAATTAATTGTAAGAGAATCAACATCCACAGTAAAAACGAAACACCCTACGTAAAACAGGGAGGATGTTCCCAGAAACATCCTCCCTCACAAAATCTCAGATTAATCAGCAGAGCTTCCATATATCTCTGTTGTATTCCTCAATCGTTCTGTCAGATGAGAAGAAACCGGCTTTACTGATATTTACCATCATTTTTTTCGCCCATGCTTCTCTGTCTGTGTAATCGGCAAATGCCTGCTCTTTCTTTGCTACATAATCTTCAAAATCCAGGAAAGTCATGAACCAGTCTTTTCCTGCCAGCTCATGTTTGAGTCTGTTGAGATTTTCCTCACATCCCACTTCCATCATCTGCGGCCCGGTAATAAAGTCTACCACTTCATGAATGACCGGATTGTTCTGATAGTAATCCCATGCGTGATAATCTCCGTTTGCATAATGGGAAATGACTTCATCACTGGATGCACCAAAGATGTAAATATTGTCATCTCCTACCAGCTGGTGGATTTCCACATTGGCACCATCCTCTGTTCCCAATGTCACAGCACCGTTGAGCATAAATTTCATATTTCCTGTTCCGCTGGCTTCCTTGGATGCCAGAGAAATCTGCTCGGAGATATCACAGGCAGGAATCAGTTTTTCCGCCAGTGTCACATTATAGTTTTCTACCATGACCACGTTCAGATACGGTTTTACCTTCGGATCCTTGTCGATAATTTCCTGAAGACAGAGAATCATATGAATAATATCCTTGGCAATCGTATAAGCAGGAGCAGCTTTCGCACCAAAAATCACGGTAATCGGTGTCTTCGGAATTTTTCCCTTTTTGATTTCCAGATACTTGTAAATCACATACAGGGCATTCATCTGCTGCCGTTTGTATTCATGCAGACGTTTAATCTGAATATCAAAGATAGAATTCTCATTAATCTGAATTCCCTGGGTTTCCTCCAGATACTCTTTCAAAGCTTTTTTATTATTTTCCTTGATCTGCAGAAGAGTGGAAAGCACCTGCTCATTTTCCTGAAATTCTCCCAGTTTTTCCAGTTCTGCAGCATCCTTTTTATATCCATCTCCAATCCATCCGGTAACCGCATCGGCCAGCTCCGGATTACAGTGTATCAGCCATCTGCGGAATGTAATTCCGTTGGTCTTATTACTAAATTTCTCCGGATAAATCCGATAGAAATTATTCAGCTCGGAATTTTTGAGAATTTCCGTATGAAGAGCAGCAACACCATTTACACTGAATCCGTAATGGATATCGATATGAGCCATGTGCACCACCTGATTACGGTCAATGATAGCCACACTTTCATCTGTAAACGTTCTTCTCACCTTATCATCCAGAACCTCGATGAGCGGTACCAGCTGCGGAACAACCTCTTTCAGATAATGAATCGGCCATTTTTCCAGTGCTTCCGCCAGAATCGTATGATTGGTATAAGCACAGGTTTTCTTCACCACTTCAATGGCATCATCCATCTCCATTCCACGCTCGGTCAGAAGGCGAATCAGTTCCGGAATCACCATCGTCGGGTGGGTATCATTAATCTGAATCACCGCATAGTCAGCCAGATCATACAGATTACTTCCCTTAGCCACACACTCATCCAGAATCATCTGGGCTCCACTGCTTACCATGAAATACTGCTGATAAATTCTCAGTTTTCTTCCTTCCTCATCACTGTCATCCGGATACAGGAACAAAGTCAGGTTTCCGGCAATATCTTTTTTATCAAAGCTGATGCCGTCTCCCACGATACTCTCATCCACAGAGTCCACGTCAAACAGATTCAATTTATTTGTACGATTATCGTATCCCGTCACTGCAATTTCATATTTTCTTGCCTGCAGGGTAAAATCTTTGAACTTCACCGGATAACAAATGTCTGTTTTTGTCAGCCAGCTTTTCTCCTCGATCCATGGATTTTTTGTTTCCTTCTGGAGTCTGTTCTCAAACTTCTGTTTGAACAGTCCCAGATGATAATTCAGACCGATTCCAGCTCCGGTATAACCCAATGTTGCGATGGAATCCAGAAAACATGCTGCCAGTCTTCCCAGACCTCCATTTCCAAGAGACGGCTCCTGCTCCAGTTCTTCAATATGACAGATATCCTTACCTGCCTTTGCCAGAATCTCTTTGACTTTACTGTAGATTCCCAGATTAATCATATTATTGGAAAGAAGCTTTCCAATCAGAAACTCTGCAGAAATATAATAAATTTTCTTTTTACCTTCCTGATACTCCTTTTCTTTTGCCATCTCCTGAACGATTGTCAGAAGTGCATCATAGATTTCCTGATCTGTAGACTCACTTACCGGTTTCATTAACTGCTTCAAAAGTCTTTCTTCCATTTTCATGATATAGTCTCCTTTCAAGTCCTGGTACTTAACGGCTTTCTTTTAGTAAATGTATTTCTTTTTCATGATTGAATTATACAATCAAACAAGTGACTATTTCTTGCAATATACCCTCCAATTATAGTACAATACTATCATATAATGATTCAGGTATAGCAATATGCAAGGAGGTTCTATGGATATCTCAGAGTTTCAGAAATATAAAGAAAATAAGATTCACACAGACAAGTCTTTCCCCTATAACACGTATCTGTGCAGTATTCCACTGGACTTTCCCTGTGTTCCCCACCACTGGCATGAAGAGACTGAGCTGATTGTTATACAAAAAGGAAGCGGTCTGGTCCACGTGGATTTTAATCAGTACAAAGTTACAGCCGGTAGTATCATCGTGGTACTTCCCGGCCATATGCATTCCATTGCCGAAGTTCCCGGCATGAAAATGGAATATGAAAATATTTTGTTTCGCAGTGATATGCTGTTCACCAATTCCGATGATCTGTGTGCTGACACTTTCCTCACACCGCTTTTTACCGGAGCACTTCCCGTGGACAGTCATATCCATCCCGGACTTTGTTATTATAATGAGTTTTCTTCTACTATAAAACGGATGGACCGCCTGTGTGATTCCCGACCTTACGGTTACCAGCTGGCGCTGAAAGGCTATCTCTTTCACCTGCTGTTTCTTCTGGCGGCCAACCAGAAGGGCAATCGTCTGACTCTGTCAGAAGAGAAATCTCTGGAAAAAATCAAATTTATCATTCAATATATACAGAACCATTACAGTGACTCTATTACGATTGAAACCATGGCCCAACTGTGTCACTATAGTACTTCTCACTTTATGAAGTTTTTCAAAACTCATATGAAAACAAGTTTTATCCACTACCTCAACGACTATCGGCTGACCATGGCTCACCAGCTGCTGGGAGCCTCTTCCGACACCATCCTGGAAATTGCTGAACAGTGTGGATTTGACAATCTCTCTTATTTTAACCGATTGTTCAAGAAGAAATATGGGGTCACTCCGCGGGAAGTACGGTAGTTTCATGTCTTACTTTCCTATCATAACAAATGGTCTAAAGCAGAAATTCACTTTAGACCATTTCAAAATTATTTTTGTTCATAATGCCATCAGACTTACAATACCCGTCCTGATTATCCTTTATCCGACTGCACTTCACAATCCTTTTTATAAAAAGAAATTCCATAGCAGATAATGTCACGGTATCCCTCTGTCTGAAGTTCTGCTATATATCCTTTGTCATGAATCTGCTGCACAGCAGCTTTCGCATCTTTTTCCAAATCATTGATCCCTTTCGATACTTTTACTTCAAGGATAAATGCTTTCCCCCGCAGGGAAGGGCTTTTTACCATTAGATCAGAACGTCCATTTCCCGACTCCCTGTTCGATTTGACCAGATACCGGTCACTCTGACTTAAAATCCCCGCAAGGAATCCATGATAAAAATTCTCAGCGCTGTCATAAAAACTGATTGTAGATATCAACTGTTCATTCAGAATCTCAGTCATTTTACCGGCATCTTTATTTTCCATAGCCTGATACAAGTCCCGGAAATCCTGCTTCTTTATATTTTCACGGAACCAGTTCAGAATCGTATTCTGATAAATAGTCTTTACCTCCACATTGGGAATCCGCACTTTCAGAAAAATGGTAGACTCTTTAAAATACTCTTCTGCCTTCGTCAAATATCCTGTAAAATACAGAAAATTCCATAGATTCTCTCCATTATCATGCATATCTGCATAAGTAATCTCTTCATGTACAGGAATCTCCATTGCTTTCCCATCTAAAAGTGTTTCAAGCTGCCCCCGCATTTCACGGTCAGCTCGTTGAACCATATCTTTAATAATCTGATTTGAACTGGTGTTTATCCAGTACGGACGCGGAAACGCACGAATACTTGCATCCAGATCATACAAAAATTTAATCACGCTCCACGGATTATACACTTCCGTATCACCGAATGTATATCCGTCATACCATTTTTTCATATCTTTAAAACGTTCTTCCACACCATAATACACCATTGCCTGCCGTACTTCCGGTTCGGTGAATCCAAAATGTTCACTGTACCTCTTATCCAGCACAGAAATAATATTCAGATGGTTTAACCCGGTAAAGATACTTTCTTTTGATATACGAAGACACCCGGTTATTACTGCAAATTTCAGAAAATCATTTGTTTTTAAGGCGGATTCAAAAAGTGACCGTACAAAATTGATCATCTCTTCATAAAAACCACAGAAATAGGCATTTTCTAACGGCACATCATACTCATCCAGTAAAAGGATTACTTTTTCCCCTGTTGCTTTATAAAGGCATTTACTTAAAAACTTCAAAGCTCCAGAATATTCATCAATCTCTGCCAATCCATCTGCAATTTTTCGATATCGTTCTTTCTCCTTATCTGTCAGGAGATTTCCCTGGCACAGAGCGTAATGTCTGTCAAATTCTTCCGCAATTTCTTCCTTAATTTTATAATACGCGGACTTAAAAGAATTCTGTTTTGCTGATTTCAGCGTCAAATTGATAACCGGGTATTTTCCCATCTGGCTTGTATATTCCTCACCCGCCGACATGATCCTCATTCCTGTAAACAATTCCCTGTTTTCCGAATTTCTCTCATCATTCCCTGTATCCTCAAAAAAATACCGCAGCATGCTTAGGTTCAGCGTTTTTCCAAAACGCCGGGGACGGGTAAACAGATTCACTTTACCTTTTAAATCAAGCAGTTCTTTTATGAACATCGTTTTATCCACATAATAATAATCATTTGTAATCAGTTCTTCAAAATTATCCACACCGATTGGCATTGCTTTTTTCATAGTTCACCTCTATTTTCTACTTATAGACTCCATCTCTTTCATGCTTCGGTACTACTATACTGTCTTTTATTATTATACCAAAAATCAGACCAGAATTATATATCCAATTGAAAAATCGGGCAGAACAGTAGTTTCACACCTCCATTCTGCCCGATTCTCCTATTCTATTTTCTATTTATTTTATCCAATCACGTCGCTCATCTGGTACCATCCCGGTCCTTTTCCAGCCAGGAATTTGGCAGCCTGAATCGCTCCCTTTCCAAATACCGCTTTAGAATATGCAGTATGGGAGAAGGTAACAACTTCATCGGCACCTGCAAAGATCACATCATGGTCGCCTACGATGGTTCCGCCCCGCACTGCGGAAATGCCGATTTCTTTATCATCTCTCTTCTGACGAACCTGGCTTCTGTCATATACATAATGATAAGCATTGTCCAGTCCTTCATTCAAACTGTCTGCCAGTGCCAGTGCCGTTCCGCTGGGTGCATCCACTTTCAGTCTGTGGTGCTTTTCTACGATTTCCATATCAAATCCTGCAGCTGCCAGGGTCTGTGCCGCTTCTTTCACCAGCTTCAGAAGCAGATTGATTCCCAGTGACATATTGGCGGATTTGAGCACAGCAACTTTTTTGCTTGCCTCCTCCACTTTCTTCAACTGTTCTTCACTGAGTCCTGTGGTACACAGAACCACCGGAATCTGACGATCCACACAATACTCCAGAAGATTGTCCACCGCTTTTGCGGAACAAAAATCAATCACAGCATCTGCCTGCACATCACAGGTCCAGATATCTGTATATACCGGATAGCCGTTATCACGGTTATCCACCAGGTCAATACCGGCCACAATCTCAATCTCCGGGTCATTCTGAATCAATCCACTGATTACCTGACCCATATGGCCATTACAGCCATGCATGATTACTTTTACCATTTTCATTCCTCTTATTTTCTCATTATGCCAGTTTAATACCGAATTTTCTCATTTCTTCAGCCAGAACAGCTTTATGTGCATCTTCCATCTCGGACAGCGGCATACGCAGCGGCCCTACTTCTTTACCCATCAGATTCAGTGCAGCTTTTACCGGAATCGGATTTACTTCACTGAACAGAGCATGAATCAGCGGCAGAGCTTTCAGCTGCAGTTCGCAGCTTCCCTTGATATCACCTTTCATAAATAAATCTACGATATCATGTGTTTCCTTTGGTGCCACATTGGAAAGTACAGAAATAACACCGATACCGCCCAGAGACAGAATCGGTACGATCTGGTCATCATTTCCTGAATACAGATCTGCTTTTCCATCACAAAGATGCATAATATCTGCCACATGACTGATATTTCCTGAAGCCTCTTTGATGCCTACAATATATTCATTTTCTTTAATCAGTTTTGCGATCGTCTCTGCTGCCAGATTACATCCGGTACGGCTCGGCACATTGTACAGGATCACCGGAGTTTTTGCCGCATCAGCAATCTTATTGTAATGAGCAATCAGACCATTCTGTGTACCTTTGTTATAGTAAGGAGTTACCAGCAAAAGGCCGTCAGCACCTGCTTCTGCTGCCTCTGCAGACATCTGTACGGCAGTTGCTGTGCAGTTAGAACCTGTTCCTGCAACAACCGGAATTCTGTGATTTACTCTCTCAATGGTAAATCTGATGGCATCCATATGCTCCTGTTCTGACAGTGTAGCAGATTCACCGGTTGTTCCGCAAATAATAATTGCATCTGTACCTCCTGCGATCTGATCTTCCAGAATCTCTGCCAGTTTATCATAATTAATTTCAAAATTCTCTTTCATCGGTGTAACAATCGCAACACCGGCACCAGTAAAAATTGCCATATATAATCCCCTTTCTTTTTCTCAGATTCTTATCCTGCGGCGGGTTGTTTTTGTGCCCGGAGGATTTTATCATAGGCGATAAAAAGAGGTGCGCAACCCAGGGAAGCCCACCTCTAAAGAATCCTTAATGAAATCCATCATTTCTTCTTCGATAGCTCTCCATCATACGATGACAGTCATACAGTTCTTCACTGCATGCCCAAGAGCAACATCTCAGGAATCCTGCTCTTTCGGCACTCGCTCCTTTCTTCTGCTTTCCTCTGTGCCTGTCACATCCGGCAGATTACTAATATAAAGTGCAACCTCTATCAATAAAATATGTTTGATTTCATTAACTATATCATTATTCAATTTTTCTGTCAATATTTTCAGTCTATATATTCCAGTTTACTTACCGAGATTTCATAGGCTGTTCGTTTCTGTGTCTCCTCTTCGCTGATTTTCTTTACATATTCCCGGCTCTGGATTCTTCCCCAGATCAGTACATGACCACCCACTGGAAATGCAGACGCATATCTTGCATTTCTTCCCCAGCAGATACATGGGATATAATCCGATTTTCCATAAGGCCGATTTACAGCAATCAACAGATCCGCAATTTCCCGTCCCAACGGTGTTTTCCGATAGACCGGAGGTTTGCATATGTAACCGTCCAGGAATATTGCATTGGTTTTCATCGTCTCATCGTCATCTTCCACAAACTCTACTTCCCTTGCAAAAACGGAAAGCACCAGTCTGTTTTTCTTCTCCTCGTGTCTATTATAGGAGCGAAACTGTCCCAATACATGGATGTATTCTCCTTCATAATCTTCTGTGACATCAAGTAAACGCTCGGAAATCATCACGGGGATTCGATCCTCCGAATCGCTGAGGCGTTTTACCAGCACATCTACCATATAAAAGCCTTCCCCAAACACCTGGTGGCTGAACGTAAATGGTGATGCAATTTTTCCCATGATTTCTACCTGATTGTTTTCAATTATCTTATCTGACATGAATGATAGTTCCCCTTCCTCTTGGTTGTATTTTATATATACCATTTTTATTCTCTTCATTTTTTTTTAGAACCAAAAAAAGAAAAAAATTATTTATTTCCCTTGTAATCTGGAAAAAATGTGATAGACTTGTATCGTTGAAATTCGAGAAACTGAAACTGTAATCCCCGTAGAATCAGGGGAATGGAGAGGAAAATTTATGAAGATAAAACGAGAAGATATCCGAAACGTAGCAATCATCGCCCATGTAGACCACGGTAAAACTACGCTGGTAGACCAGCTTCTTCGCCAGAGCGGCGTATTTCGTGCCAATCAGGAAGTTCAGGAGCGTGTTATGGACTCCAATGACATTGAACGTGAACGCGGTATTACCATTCTTTCTAAAAATACAGCAGTTTATTATAAGGATACGAAAATTAATATTATTGATACTCCAGGTCACGCAGACTTCGGCGGCGAGGTTGAACGTGTGCTGAAAATGGTAAACGGTGTAATTCTGGTGGTAGACGCATTTGAAGGTGCCATGCCGCAGACCAAATTTGTATTAAAAAAGGCACTGGAGCTGGATCTTCATGTCATTGTCTGCATCAATAAAATCGACCGTCCGGAGGCCCGCCCGGATGAGGTTATTGATGAAGTTCTGGAACTGCTGATGGACCTGGATGCTTCTGATGAACAGCTGGACTGCCCGTTCCTGTACGCTTCTGCAAAAGCAGGACATGCCGTTCTGGACCTGAACGATACACCGGAAAATATGGAACCGCTGTTTGATACGATTTTAAAATATATTCCTGCACCGGAAGGAGATCCGGAAGCCGGAACTCAGGTACTGATCAGCACCATTGATTATAATGAATACGTGGGACGTATCGGTGTCGGCAAAGTGGATAACGGCAAAATTGCTGTGAACCAGGAAGTGATGCTGATGAACCATCATGACCCGGATAAGAAAAAGAAGGTAAAAATCAGTAAACTGTATGAATTTGACGGTCTGAATAAAGTAGAAGTCCAGGAAGCCAATGTAGGCTCTATCGTGGCTATCTCCGGTATTGCCGATATTCATATTGGAGATACACTGTGTGACCTTAATAATCCAGAACCAATCCCGTTCCAGAAAATTTCTGAGCCGACCATCGCCATGCATTTTATGGTTAATGACAGCCCTCTGGCAGGACAGGAAGGCAAATATGTCACTTCCCGCCATTTGGGTGAGCGTCTGAAACGTGAATTGAATACCGATGTCAGCCTTCGTGTGGAAGACACAGATTCACCGGACTGCTTCAAGGTATCCGGCCGTGGAGAACTTCACCTGTCCGTACTGATTGAAAATATGCGCCGTGAAGGCTATGAATTCGCAGTAAGCAAGGCAGAAGTTCTGTACAAAGAAGACGAACGCGGCAAGCTGCTGGAGCCTATGGAGCTGGCTTACATTGATGTTCCGGAAGAATACTCCGGTACGATCATCCAGAAAATCAGCGAGCGCAAAGGTGCCCTTCAGGGTATGAGCCTTGCCAGTGACGGTTCCACCCGTCTGGAATTTGAAGTTCCCGCCCGTGGTCTGATTGGTTTCCGCGGAGAATTCATGACCTCCACCAAAGGAACCGGTGTCCTGAACACAATCTTTGATGGATATGCACCTTACAAAGGAGATATTCAGTACCGCAAACAGGGTTCTCTGATTGCCTTCGAGCCAGGAGAATCTGTTACCTACGGTCTGTTTTCCGCCCAGGAACGTGGTACACTGTTTATCGGACCAGGCGAAAGAGTATATGCCGGTATGGTCATTGGACAGAATGCCAAAGCAGAAGATATCGAGTTGAATGTGTGCAAGACCAAACATCTGACCAACACCCGTTCTTCCGCTGCCGATGACGCCCTGAAGCTGACCCCTCCGAAAATCCTCAGTCTGGAACAGGCTCTGGACTTTATTGACAAAGACGAACTTCTGGAAGTAACACCCAGCAGCCTTCGAATCCGCAAGAAAATCCTGGATTCCAGACTTCGAAAGAGAGAAAATCTGAAAAATTCATAATGAGACAACAATGCCCCGGGGAGTTTTTCATTCTCCCCGGGGCAATCTTTAAGTTCTCCCGTTTCTCACTGCGATCATAACCACTCCTGCCATCGCAACAAAAATTGCAATAAACTGCGATGTGGTCAATGCTCCTACATTCCCCCTGATCAGGTCTCCCCGGTAAAACTCCAGGATAAATCTTCCGATACTGTAAAGCACCAGATAGGCACCGGCAATCTGCCCGTCACCTTTTTTCTTTCTGTCAAGCAGAATCAAAACTGCACAAAGCAGGAAATCCAGTCCGCTGGAAATCAGCTGCGTAGGGAGAAGTTTTACATCATTCGGTGCATAACTGGAATTGTGAAATACAATTCCCAAAGCACTGTCTGTCTCTCTTCCGTAACAGCATCCGGCTAGAAAACATCCGATTCTTCCAAATCCCTGAGCCAATGCCACCGAAGGCATCACCAGATCAAAATACTTCAAAAAGGGCATTTTTTTTATTTTGCAATAAGCCATTGCAGAAAAAATTCCGCCGATAATTCCACCGTATACCACAAAACCATCTGCCAAATCCAAAAGCACTCTGGGATTCTCCATGATATCTTTCAGTCTCGTCAGAAAATACAATACTTTAGCTCCGGCAAATCCTCCCACCACAGCCCAGATTACAAGATAAAAGATTTTATCCGGATCCAGACCATGCTTTTTTGCCCGGTATTCTGCGGTCACATAGGCCACCAAAATACCGATTGCTATCATCAGACCATATCCGTATACCGTAAATGGCCCAAGAGAAAATAATTCATTTTTCATTCTTCAGTCACCTTAATCTAGTCATTGGTCAGATGCAGTCTGTCCAGCACATAAAAAATCAGGCTCAGTGCCATGGCAACCACACACGCCAGAACCATACCGGTCAGCTGCACATTGCCCATATGCAGTGCAATTCCGGAAAGTCCTACAACAAATACAACAGAAGTCAATGTCAGATTTCTTGATTTTCCGTAGTCTACCTGATTATCTACCAGGATTCGCAGTCCGGAGGTACCGATCATTCCGTAAAGCAGAATGGAAATTCCACCGATTACCGGTCCGGGAATGGTGCTGATCAGTGCAGATAACTTACCACAGAAAGAAACCAGAATAGAAATCAACGCAGCACCACCGATAACACGCACACTGTAGACGCCTGTCACTGCCATGACTCCGATATTTTCTCCATAAGTCGTGGTCGGCACAGAACCGATCAGACCGGAAATTGCAGTAGAAAAGTTATCTGCAAAAATAGAACGATGAAGTCCCGGATCTTTCAGCAAATCTCTTCCAACAATTTTCCCGGTAACAATCTGATGTCCGATATGCTCCGATGCAATTACCAGAACTACCGGAAGGATAGTCAGAATCGCTTCCGCATTAAATTTTGCCAGATGAAAATTCGGCAGTGCGAACCAGGATGCCTGTGCAACCTCAGTGAAATCCAGCAGACCGCAGAAACCAGATGCCACATAACCGGCAATAATCGCGATCAGAATCGGAATAACGGAGAGGAATCCGCGAAACAGCACCTGACCAAAAATGGCCACGCCCAATGTTACCAGAAAGACGATAACGCTGCTCGTCTCTACCTTTTCTACCCCGGTAAGACCCGCTGTACTTGCGGCAGAACCGGCCAGCTCCAGACCAATCAATGCCACTACCGGCCCCATAGCTGCCGGCGGCAGTACCACATCAATCCACTTAGTTCCGAACTTGTAAATAATAAACGCTAACACACAGCCGCAAAGACCTACAACTACGAAACCGCCCTGAGCATATTCAAAACCATACTTGGCGATGACCACGCCTGCCGGTGCCAGAAATGCAAAACTGGAACCCAGATATGCCGGTGCTTTTCCCTTTGTGATGAAAATAAACAACAGTGTTCCTACACCATTCATCAGCAAAACAATTGCCGGATTAATTCCGAAAATAAACGGAACCAGCACAGATGCCCCGAACATGGCAAACATATGCTGAATACTCAAGGGAATCAGCATCTTTACAGGGACTTTTTCTTCTACCTGTATAATTCTTTTTTCCATCTTTTACCTCACTTCCTCACTTGTAACATAACAGTGAAAGATTTTTCATTAAGTTCTTATGCATTATAGCACAGATTATTTCCGTACACCAGAAAAAGCACACGAATTCTCATTATTCTTTGAATCGTGTGCTTTTTCATCAATGTGTGCATGCTTTTGTTGCTATGAAGCCTGAAAGGCTGAATAGTAACCTATTTTTCATGTCCCCACAAAACTTTTTCTACCTGACTCACAGGAATTCCCAGGGCATACGCCAATTCACTGTACAATGCCCGTTCCGTAACCTGTTGGTATTTTTTATCCATACTGGTGACAGAACCACGCTTTTTGCTTCGAAGATACAGGGTTTTCAGGATACGAATCCACTCCTCCGGTTTGTAACTGTCCACGCAGTGCTTATATTCCTGCTCCCGGAGTTTTTCATTGGACACCCACAGAACCTCCGCATCTGCCGCATGCTGCACCAGTTCCATAGCTTCTTCCCGACTCATCGGCTTTCGAAGTGAGTCCTGAGCATCTGCAGGTACGTAAACGGTTTCCTTGTCATCTTCCACTGAATGAAGTGTATAGTAATCTTTTTTTCTGTCAATGTAGGAAAAATTCAGTTTTCCTACTTCTTTCACCTGAAACATTCCTCTGCATTTATATACAATCATTTCTCCCTGTTTCAGCATGTTATCCCTCCTGTTCATTTAGTATTATTTTAACAGTTTTCCCATTTTTTTGTAATACTTTTCCAGGAAGGAAATTTATTTTCAGCGTTTGTACTAATACTATTCCTGCTATATATTGTGCATTTTTCCCTTATATTATGATGTAGCGGTCAAAAGGTCATGTTTTTCCATGCAAGCATGAAAAACATGACCTTTTGACCCTTGTATCATATTACAGGAAAATACAAACCACCGGAATTGTAATCAGCGACAGCAGCGTTGTCAGCACAATTCCATTAGTGCAGCATGTCTCATCCGCACCATTTTCTTTTGCCATCAATGCTACGATACTTCCCACCGGCATGGACATCTGAAGAATGAAAACTCCAAAAATCATCTCATTCACAGGAATCATATTTTTCAAAAGTAAAGTGACAATGATGGGAAGAACCACCATGCGAAGCAAGGTGAACAGATAAATCCTTCCTGTTGAAAAAATGGCTTTCAGATTTACTTTTGCAATAGATGCGCCAATCAGCAGCATGGACAGCGGTATGGTTGCATTACCGATGTAATCACAGAAACCTACCACCATATTCGGCAGCGGTATCTGAAAAATAAAAATCAAAATAGCTGCCACAGAAGCAATGACACCTGCATTCAGCATTCGTTTCCAGGAGAACGACACTTTGTCACCTGTATGTTCCTCTCCCCGTTCCTGCCTCTGAATGGCTCCTGCTTTTCCTGCAAGATTAATTCCATAGGTATAAATCAGCAGATTGTATGCCAACATATAGAAAACAATATAAATCATAGAATCCGTTCCATAGATACCAGTAATAACCGGGATTCCCATAAATCCCACATTGGCAAACATTGTCATAAAACGATACAGATTCTTTTCTCCGTATGTTGGGCGGACGATTGCCGGAATCGCATAACTCATAGCCCATAAAATCACAAAATATAATGCCACGAATCCAAGATTCTGCAGCAGCAGACCTGTATTGCCCGCTGAACTCTTTCCAGCCACGCCATAGATTACAAGAACTGGATTAAAAATATTCACTACAATTCTGGAAAGCTTCTGGTATGCACTCTCATCCAGCCAGTTCTTCTTCCAAATCACATAACCGATCAACATCATGGCAAACAACATCAGCATCTGCCCCAAAATAATCTGTACGTTCATATCATACACTCCTGTAATTTCTAATCATGTACAAATTATCACAATCTCTCTGCTCTTTGTCAAGGCTATTTTCCCCGGGGACAGAATAAACGCATGAACAGAGAGAGGGATCTTTCCCTCTCATTATTTGGCTAGTTCATCAATTGCATCTAACATCTCATTATCGTATAATACTTTCAGAACCGCAAGGATCACCGGTATTTCTTTTTCCAATCTTCTTCCTATCGTACTTCGGATTCGTCTCATACTTCTGTGGTAGTAGGATTTCAACAGTTTTATTATGAACATGACAAATCTTCGGATCAAACCAAGATTGTGTATCGCATTCTTTTCT
>JALERM010000070.1 GCA_022764165.1 Eubacterium sp.
CAGTGGAGCAAAAGTGTGATTGGACAGATAAGTCGTATTTAGAACCATTGTTGAAGTACATTGAAGAAGTATAATCCAAATGTATTATAGGTAAGTCTGATGGAGGTGACAAAATGCTGAATCTTGTAGTATTTGAAACAGAAGAAGAACTCTGTGAGTTAACCGGGCTGACAGAACACGAAATAATTGACATAGGATTCGGCAAAGAATATAATAAACTTAATAAAATGGATTTGATACACCTAAAGCGTTAAGAAAGGAGAAGAGGCGATGCTATACAATTATATAAAAGAACATTATAAAGAAGCGGAACCAATTTTCTTTTCGGATTTGGAGAGAGAGGATATTACGAAGTCGGCGTTAAATCAGCAGTTGAAGAAACTCTGTGATAAGGGATTGCTGCAGAAGTATGATACCGGAGTATATTTTATACCTAAGAAGTCTCTGTTGAATTCTACCATAGGGCCGAATGCGGATATGGTGGCGCGATATCGTTTTATTTCCAAAGGAGATAATGTTGACGGTTTTTATGGTGGCAATTCTTTTGCGAACCAGATAGGGATTACAACACAAGTTCCGCGGGTAGTTGAAATTGTGAGTAACAACACAAACTCGTCAGATAGAGAGGTGCGAATTGGCAACAGAAGATTTTATGTGAGGAAACCAATCGTACAGATAACAAAAGAGAATGTGTATGTGTTACAGATGTTGGAGCTATTGAAAAATCTTGATGCATATTTAGATTATTCTTATGAGGAGGCGCGGGACAAATTTGCAGAGTATATCACGATTCACGGAATCAAACGAAGTGATGTAGATTTGTATATCAGAAAATACCCACTGGCGACATTTAAATTTTATTATGAATTGGGGTTAGATTATGTACTTGCATAAAGATAAAAGAGAATTGTTTCGTGATGCAATTTTGCTGACTTCACAGAGGCTTGAAGTCAGTGAAGATATCGTAGAGAAAGATTATTACGTCACATTGATTTTGAAGAAACTTTCTTTGATTGAATATCCGGTTGTGTTTAAAGGTGGTACATCTCTTTCCAAAGCCTTTCAAGTTATAGACCGATTTTCGGAAGATATTGATATTACCTTTACAGAACATTTGGGAGAAGCAAGAAGGAAGAAGTTGAAGTATAATATATTGAAGCCGATTGCAGATGAATTAGGACTTGTGATTCGTAACTTTGATTCTATCGAAAGTGATAAAAATCTGAATCATTATGATTTCTATTATGAGTCGGTGGTTGGGGATAGAGTTATCAATCCTATTCCGCCCTATGTTAAGCTGGAAACGTCTTTGATGTCTTATGCATTTCCTACAGAAGAAAGGGGACTCGGTAATTATATATTAGATGCCCTGGGAGCAGAGGAAGAGGAGCTTATTGCAACATACGATCTAGGCACATTTCCTATGCGTGTTCAGTCTTTGAATCGTACCCTGATTGATAAAGTTTTTGCTGTATGCGATTACTATTTGCAGGGCAAGGCCCACAGAAATGCAAGACATTTGTATGATATTTATAAGCTGACAGAGCATGTGGAGATTGACGATGATTTCTTGAAGCTTGTAAAAGAAGTACGTGCACACAGAATTGATATGGGAAGAGAAATTGCTCCAGCAGCACCTCTGGATGTAAATATTGTAGAGTTGGTTCAGAAGATTTGTGATGAAGATTTCTATAAAGAAGATTATCGGGAAACTACGCTTAAGTTGATTTCGGATTCTTTGGAGTATGAAATGTTGAAGAAACATTATAAGGAATTGGTGGAAAAGATATTTGCCTGACATGTTTTTCTACCCCCAAAGATGTAAAATGGGGTAGAAAATGAAGTGGTGTGGTAGAATAAATAGTTGATGTTTAAGGATATCAATAAATAACTTTGTTTTGGGGTGATTTATTTCGCCCCTTAATCTTCTTGCAAGAATGAAATATTATAAAAATTCAACCTGATAACACTCTCGAAGGTTCCAGTCTTCCAGTGAGATTGAAAGCAACAGAAGATTTGAAGTTGCAAAATTGCAAAATTCGATTTTATGAAATAAAGAGGTTAATCTATGATAGCAACAAATAAATACATTAAGGTAATGGCGCCACTAATTGTTCAACTGTGGCCAGATCATACGAAAGATGAAGCTATAGAAATTATAGAAGAATATCTTTATGGTGAGGAGACTGGAGCTTTTGTCCACTTTGTAGATAATCAGTGTGTTGGACTAGCTTTATGTAGTTTAAGGCATGATTATGTAGAAGGTTGTAAATCAAGTCCGGTGGGTTATCTTGAAGGT
>JALERM010000092.1 GCA_022764165.1 Eubacterium sp.
ACCTGCTTTCCAATGAAAAAGCTGCGTATATCCAGACGATCATACAGGGCATAAAAAGGGCTCTGGGGAATAAAACTTCTGAGGGTGAACTGCAATCACAATCAGCCAGATTACTGAACAGAGGAAAACATGAGAATACCAAGGAACGGATTGAACTTCTGACACAGGATTCCAGTTTCAAACCACCACTTCTGATCCATGATCTGGGCATTATTGTGTGTCTGTTTTTCATGATAAGTTCCTATTGTTTTATTTTCCAACCTGAGTATCCTGCACCAGATGTAGATGAAAATGGAGAACCTCTACTCGGATCAGAAGATATTACCATCTTCAAAGAAGCAGATGGCACTTATACCATTCACGTGGATGGAACCGATATTTACATTCCGATATCAGAAGAAGAAGCAGAGTTCAATCTGGAAGGCGGAGCGAAATTGATTGAAAAATAGATAAAACCGCCACATCTGCAAATTAGATTGCAGATGTGGCGGTTCCTTTGTGTCTGAATTTCAAGTACGCCGAGGCGTACTTGCTGCGAGGTGCGCGTCATGCTTTGCATGACACGATACATCTGCGCACCTCTGCAATCCGCCGGAGGCTTTATCTTGGAAGGAGATTGGACTCCCACCAAGACTAACTTGTCTCAACTCGCCACCTATAGAGGTGGGAGTCTTATCTTCTTTCAAGATAAATCTATTAACCCGTCCCATAGTCACTTTGTTTCCAACCAGTTCCAGAACTTATACATGATTCCTCCCCAGAGGAAGAACAGCACGATCAATACCCACATGGGTGTTTCAGACTGATATGCATTTCCATTGACATATTTCTGGAATTCAGGAATGTCTGCATAGTAGTAAGCTCCTGCTCCAAAGTCAAGGCTGCTGCTCAGCCCCATCTGATGGGCCATGATATATAGTGCCAGTGCCACGGTTCCCACAGCAATCACTGCACTAATCACTGTCAGCAGTCTGATTTTATGTTTTTTGGATGCCTGTTTCATTTCAATCACCTTTCTTTACGCCAGTGTCGGCAGCGGGAAGAATTTTCCTGACAAAAGCAGGTATACGGCAAGGAATGTCAGTACAATATTGAACAGCTGACCTACCACATACAGAATCAATGGCTTGCCTCCCTGGAACTGTTCTTTGATTTCGCGGAAGTTGGTATCCAGTCCGATGCTTGTAAATGCCAGAACAAATGCCCAGTTTTTATACTGATCCAGAACTTTATTGATAGCAGATACTGTGTCACTTCCCACAGTCGGAACAAAGATAAAAGATGCGATAAGGGAAGCCGCAAAGAACCCGATAATGAATTTCGGAAGTCTGTACCAGATTTCAGAAGCTGATACATTAGCTTTTCCATCAGCTGTTTTTTCCACATGTGTGGAGAAAAATACAGCTACTGCAAATGCAATGAATCCAATCAGGATATTCTGGATCGATTTTACTAAAACAGCTACTGTCTGTGCTTTTTCTCCCAGTACCGTACCGGCAACAGTTACAGCACCGGTAGAATCTACAGTACCACCAATCAGTGCACCTCCCATCACTTCACCCAGTCCTACGGCCCGGATAATAATCGGTTCAAATACCATCATCAGTACAGTGAAGATAATTGAGATTGAGACTGCCAGCGACAGGTCTGTTTTCTTTGCTTTTGAAGAAGCACCTACCGCAATGGCAGCGCTTGTACCGCAGACAGCGGTTGCTGTGGAAACCGTGATTACCAGAGACTTATTATCCATTTTCAACACTCTGGTTCCAAAGTACCACATAAAAATGATAACGATTGGTGTAACAATCCAGGCAATTCCCAGACCATACAGCCCAAAGTTCACGATGTTGCTGAACAATACGGAAAATCCCATGATCACCAGTCCGGCTTTGATATAATACTCGGTCTGTACTGCCGGTCTTAACCAATTGGGAACTCCAACGGTATTGGATACCACCAGTCCAACAATCAGTGCCCAGAATGCCCATTCCAGATAACGGTTTAAAGTAAATTCCGCACTGATCAGACGTACAATCACCGCCAGTACAAACAGTGTAAAGTAAGCAGGTATGTATTTCTTTAAGGATTCACCTTTCAAAGCGGCACCTGCGGAAAACAGGACGCCCAGAACCAAAGCGGTCAATGCAAGTTTTCCGAAAAAAGCACCATTCAGCTGATCCAGAAGGCTCACACCATTTCCCCAGGTTTCAAATTTTGCTGCCGAAAAATCAAAGTTTCCGGTAATCACACTAATTGCCGCCGCAATAATCAGGATAAATCCAATCCATACGGCCAGCCAGTCCTCCTTCTTCCACAAATCACTCAGTTTCGATTTGTCCGCTGTCACCACGTCTTGAGCAGCAACTTCATTTTTCTTTGTTAACGCAACACTCATAATAATCTCCTCTCATTTCATTATTCTTATAATCCCTATCTGTTTAATAGGATTATAACATAAAAAATTGAGGTGTCAATTCCCAAAAGCAGCTCTTATTGCATTTTATTCAAAACATACCTGAATAGTATGTTTTAAATAAAATATTCAATCGTATTCTCCGGCGTCTTTTTCGTCTTTTCATTGAAGATAATAACTGCCTCCCGCTCTTCCACCGGGCCCAGGGCATACAGTTCCGTGGATTCCCGGTTAAAACATGACTCCTCTACGATACGATTATAGGAAAATGGCTGATCTTCTACCCTGATAATCCCCGACTGCGTAAATGTTTCTTCGGAATAGTAGGGATCAAACATCAAAAGCTTATCTCCCCGGATTCCGGTCAGTAAAACATAATGACCGCAGTCATAGAACACTCGGAGAACCACCGCTCCGCCCCGGCACAGGGCATCATTGATCAGACTTTCTTTTCCAATCCATACACTTTTTCCGGACAAATGCCTGCTGGACACCGGAAGCTCACCAGTCTTTCCATAACCATTCAGCCAGTTACTGAGAAACATCATGGCAGCACTGGATGTTCCACTTTTTCCCATAATGCCTTCTCCATTATAACTGTCAAGGCAATAAAGCATAATATTCCGCAGAATGGCCGGTGAAATTTCTTCCCTCTCAAACAAAAAACTGACCGCATTCAGCATGGCAGTTGGACCACAGTCATATTCTGACAATTGATAATGCAATGGGTTCTTCATAGCATTTCCTCTCTTCCTACAAATCTGAAAATATACGATACAGCAATTTCATATTTTCCTCATTGTGCATATATTCATTTCCATGGTTTGTTCCGGTGAATACTCTATGCCCCTTCCGGTAAGCCAGAAGCGTAGTAAATGTCACCGGCTTCCATAGTTCTTTACTCAGAGGAACTGTCGCAAAAAGAACCTGATTTTCTTTCTCCAGTTCATACAGGGTATTGGCATAATTGGTATGTACATAACACAATTCTCCATCATACAGCAAAAGATTCAGTTTATTTCCCTTCGCCATCTGCACAATGATAGAATCCAGCAGAGAAAAACGCTCCTGTTCATCCATCTTCCTTTCCAGTTCTTTCTCCCTTTGATTCACCCGATCCACCACATAATACAGGATTCTCTCACTGTCCGTATCTCCTGTCTGAACAGTTACATATTGATTCAACGGTTCATAGTCAAAAATTGTTCCATTATGAACAAGGGTCCATGTTCGTCCGTTCTTATCCTTCCTTGTATACGGATGACAATTACGGTACTCCACATTTCCAATCGTTGCATAACGAATATGTGCAAAGGCATTCTTCACAAGCACCGGAACCGTAAGCCTCTCTTTCAGATAATTGCTCCTGCTGGCCTGCATCGGCTCTTTTTCCAGCTGAATCTGATTCTCTTCCATACAGGCAAGCCCCCATCCATGCGGATGTGCACTGCTGTGAGAAAAAAACTCCTTCAGATACTCATTGATCTGACAATCTTCTGCTGCATTGATACCAAATAATTCGCACATATCAAATCCCTTACCTTCCTATGAAAATGACCGTATCACGTGGCACTCCGCAATACGGTCTTTCCATATACATGTTCAGATATAGTACATATCCTGATTATACTCTTTGTAATCCAGATAATTTTTTCTCAGATCATCGAGTGTGATACTCTTCAGCAATCCTTCCATCTGTTCATTCAGCCTGTCAATGATCAATTGCTGAATACTGGCTGCTACGCCTCTTCCATGACTGTCCTCAGGCATTTCCTCAGGCTCGATCTGATAACTGCCATCCAATGCCACAATGATTTCAGACACCGTCAGTTCTTCGGGAGGAATATTCAGCCGATATCCTCCCTGAGAGCCCTTGACACCTTTTACGATTCCCGCTCTGCGCAGACCTGCAAATACCTGTTCCAGATATTGTGGAGAAATATTATTCCGCTCTGCTATATTTCCCAGCACCATATATTCGGTTCCCGAATGCATGGACAAATCAATCAACGCTCTGAGACCATATCTGCATTTTTTCGAAATTTTCATAATTTCCTCCACATCCTGATTGTTTACTGAACTGCTTTGAATGCCTCGTCAAGATCCTGAATAATATCATCAATATTTTCTGTTCCGATGGACAGACGAATAGTGTTCGGTTTGATTCCCTGATCCAGAAGTTCTTCCTCTGTGCACTGGCTGTGTGTGGTGGTTGCAGGATGAATTACAAGGGATTTCACGTCCGCTACATTAGCCAGCAGAGAAAACAGTTCCAGATTGTCAATAAAGTCTTTCGCTTTCTGTGCATCCCCTTTAATTTCGAAGGTAAAGATAGAACCACCGCCGTTCGGGAAATATTTTTTATACAATTCTTTCTGGCTTTCCTCTTCTGATACAGACGGATGATGTACTGCTTCTACCTGTGGATGATTATTCAGATATTCCACAACTTTCAGTGCATTGAACACATGACGTTCTACTCTGAGAGACAGAGTCTCCAGACCCTGCAGGAAGAAAAATGCATGGAACGGAGAAAGTGTTGCTCCGGTATCTCTCAGAAGGATGGCACGGATCTTAGTAACAAATGCAGCTGCACCTACCGCTTTGGTAAAGCTGATGCCATGATAGCTTGGATTTGGTTCTGTCAGAGACGGAAATTTTCCTGAAGCTTCCCAGTCAAATTTTCCGCTGTCAATGATCACACCACCAATCGTAGTTCCGTGGCCTCCAATGAATTTTGTAGCGGAGTGAACCACGATATCTGCACCGTATTCAATTGGACGCACCAGATAAGGTGTTGCAAAAGTATTATCTACCACCAGCGGAATTTTATGCTTATGGGCAATATTGGCAAGTGTCTCAATATCTACCACATCAGAGTTTGGATTGCCAAGGGTTTCAATATAAACTGCTTTCGTATTGTCCTGAATCGCAGCTTCCACTTCATCATAATCGAAAATATTAACAAAAGTAGTTGTAATTCCATACTGTGGAAGAGTATGGGCCAGAAGGTTATAGGAACCACCATAAATATTTTTTGCAGATACAATATGATCTCCATTCTGTGCCAGATTTTCAATCGTATAGGAAATAGCTGCTGCTCCGGATGCCACTGCCAGTGCTGCCACACCGCCTTCCAGCGCTGCAATTCGTTTTTCAAATACATCTTCTGTAGGATTGGTAAGACGTCCGTAAATATTACCTGCATCAGACAGTCCAAAACGTGCTGCTGCGTGATCACTGTTGCGGAATACATAAGATGAAGTCTGATAAATCGGTACCGCTCTTGCATCTGTAACCGGATCGGGTTTTTCCTGACCTACGTGAAGCTGTAATGTTTCAAATTTGAATTTTCTATTTTCTCTTGTGATTTTTTCTCCCATATCCTTAGCCCTCAATCTTTCTATATTTTATTTATACCTTTTACTCTGTAAAAAGTGGTGTGGAATAGTATCTGTCTCCTGTATCCGGAAGCAGTGCTACAATTGTTTTGCCTTTATTTTCCGGACGTTTTGCCAGCTGAATGGCTGCATACAATGCTGCTCCTGAAGAAATTCCCACCAAAACGCCTTCTTTCTTTGCCAGCAGTTTCGCTGTAGTGAAAGCATCATCATTTTCTACTTTAATAATCTCATCATATATGTTTGTATTCAGTACATCCGGTACAAATCCGGCTCCGATTCCCTGAATCTTGTGAGGTCCTCCCTTTCCTTCGGAGAGTACCGGTGAGCTTGCAGGTTCTACTGCCACAACCTTTACATCCGGATTCTGTGACTTCAGATATTCACCTGTACCTGTCAGTGTTCCTCCGGTTCCTACACCGGCTACAAAATAATCTATCTTTCCGTCTGTGTCATTCCAGATCTCCGGTCCGGTGGTTGCTCTGTGAATAGCAGGATTAGCCGGATTCACAAACTGTCCAGGGATAAAGCTGTTCGGAATCTCCTTCGCCAGTTCTTCCGCTTTGGCGATGGCACCTTTCATACCTTTAGCACCCTCTGTCAATACCAGTTCGGCACCGTAAGCTTTCAGAATATTTCTTCTCTCCACACTCATGGTCTCCGGCATGGTAAGAATGATACGATAACCTTTCGCTGCTGCAATCGATGCAAGACCAATTCCTGTATTACCGGATGTAGGTTCGATAATCACAGAACCTTCTTTTAAAATTCCCTTTTCCTCTGCATCTTCAATCATCGCTTTTGCGATTCTGTCCTTCACGCTTCCTGCGGGATTAAAATACTCCAGCTTCACCAGAACGGTTGCATCCAGTTCCAAATCTTTCTCTACATTCGTTACCTCCACAAGCGGTGTATTACCAATCAGACCAAGTGTTCCTTTATAAATATTAGACATAGATTTGTGCTCCTTTCTATTTCCTACTAATTCGATATGTTTTATGTGCCTTTGATTATATTCCTACTTAACTGATATGTCAACTACTTTTTTTATTTTTTTCAATAATCCTCTCCGCCGCAGTGCGATCCTTTTTACTTAGTTCAGTACAATCGTATTGACAGCCTTGATCAGATTTACCACATAGCTTCTGTCAATCAATGATACGGGTTCTCCGTCAACAACGGCGAGGCAGCTGCTGCCATCGTATCTGTACAGTTCTATTTTCACTTCCTGAACATTTTCATTATCCAGATGTACGACCAGGCTGATTTCTTTTTTGCCTTCCGGCTGTTCATCTGTAAATTCAGATGCTGTCAGAGAACCCAGTGATGTTCTGAAGTTATCAATTTCTACTTCTTCTTCCTGATAATACCAGATGGTTTCATCATCATCCTCTTCGGAAGTGAATGTATAGTCTGTATCTTCCAGATTGATGTCTTTGTGAACATGAAAGAGGGTTGTCTCAGTGAGACAACCCTCTTTCTTAGTCAAGCGGATATTCGCAATCCGCTTCGCTACTTGCTCATAACCGAATAACTGCTTCGCAGTTTATCAGATGGGGCTTGTACCCCACCTGATACAAGTAAGTCCCTCCCCGCCACTTAATGCTTTCGCAGTTGAAGTGGGGGACTTACTTGATTCGGTTAAATCACGACTTTAAAAGGATGTTTTCCCCATCCTGGCTTTTGACTGTAATTTTTCCGCCATGTGTCCGGGCTATGGCCTGGGCTATGGAAAGACCAATTCCAGTACCGCCTGTATGAGTGGAACGTGATGCATCAGACCTGTAAAACCGGTCGAATAATCGATTCAAGTCTGTTTCTTCCTGAAGTTCACAGGTATTAAATATTTCCAGATATATTCTATTGTGTTTACGATAGATAGCCAGGCAAATTTCACCGTCTTCTTCCGAATATCTCACAGCATTATCAAGCAGAATAAATACTTCAGACCTTTCGCCAGTTCTACCTCATCCTCAGCAATCAGAATCCGCATACGCCAATCTCCTTTCGAGAAACATGACTTATCTTAACATACTTTTTTGAAGTGTACCTGAAATATTCATTACACAATCGAAAATTCCACCTTAACATTTACATACATCAATCCACTCAGTAAAAGAAGAATATCTTTCCAATTCTTCCGGTGTAAGCTCAATTGCACTGTTGCTGCTGCCACATGCAGGAAATACTGTCTGGAATCTTTTTAATGATTCATCAAGATAAACTGTTACATTTTCATTGACAGCAAACGGACAAACACCTCCGACTGCATGTCCCACCAAATTTTCTACATCTGCTGCTGCAATCATTTTCGCTTTTGTACCAAATTTTGCTTTGTATTTTTTATTATCAATTTTCACATCGCCGGCAGCTACGATTAATATTGGTGCTTCATTAACCACAAAGGAAAGTGTCTTTGCAATCCGGCAAGGCTCACAGCCTAATGCCTCTGCAGCAAGTTCGACAGTTGCACTTGACACATCAAATTCCTGCACACGGTCTTCCATACCATAATTTCTAAAATACTCTTTTACTTTTTCAATTGCCATATTCGTTTCTCCCGGTTACTCCATAATTTTTTTCAGATCAATCTGTTCTGCTATTTCCTGGCCCCCTGCATCATTCGGATGGAGACCATCTCCAATATGATATCGCTCCTGCATATATTCTAAGCGGTTATCATCCTGAACTGCCAGACTATAATCAAAATATCCATCATATCCTATACCCTTCCGAATACGGCTGTTGGTATCCAGACGGAGTGCTTCAAACTGCTCCATCCATATTTCCGGATAGTCTTTATTACCACAGGGCAGGATTGTAGCACCATAAATTTTGGCACCATGACGATGGGCGATTTCAATCAATGTCTGATATCCTTTCTCCAAATCTTCTGATGTGACCATCTCATCCAGATGATCAAACTGAATCGGATGCATGATATCATTAATTCCCTCCAACACCAAAACAACATCCACCTGCTCTTCACCAAACACATCCTTCTCAAACCGCGTGATTCCTGCAATACCAAAACAACTTCCATTACCAATAGCAGGCATGTCTACATAAGTGGCATCATGGAGCAGCCGATTACCGCCGATACCACAATTGAGCAATGTAACCTGCCCCGGATACTCCCTGAACAGACGCTTGCTGAGTGCATTTGTCACATAAGACATATGCGTTATGGAATCTCCAAAGGCTGCTATTGCTTTTACAGTATCCTTAGTATACACCTGCAATCCGGTAAAACCATAAAAGCACATCCCTTTGTTTACATCAGCCTTAACCATAGGATAGATTTCCTCAGCCGGAAGATCCGCAAAATCTCCTCCCTGAGTAAAATCTCCACTCTCACTGTTCGTTACAATTGCTCCCTCTTTTGACCAGAGAATACAGATACTTTCAATATCTTGGCAATCTTTCACATAAACCGAGACCGCAAGTTTATTCCCTGCCTCAACAGGATAATATAATTCATCACTCCAACACTCTTCACCCGGTTCCAGCGTCACAATCGTACTTCCGTTACGGGAAATCAGCTGAACATTTTGTATCTGATTATTGATAACCGTTCCTACGGAAACACTTTGAAGCGTCAGGGTTTTCCCAGAATAGCGATTAGAAAAACGCAGTCGGATTTTTTCTCCATTCAGATTATTCTCAAAAACGACTCTCTGGGTCTGATTCTCTACCTTTGCCAGGGAAACCCCGTAATTGATCGGCAAATACCGAAATGAACTCACCCACTTCATAGTCTACATCTCCTTTACAAATACTTATTTTGAACGATCGGACTCTTTGTCAAAATCTACTATAATTATATAAAATCCCCTTTTTCTGTCAATATTTATTCAAGTACTTTTCATCAACCTGCACATAATAACTGCCAATTCTTCCGGTGTTTCTTTCTTCCCACTTTCTTCCCACATGACAAAAGCATTCAAAAGTGCCCCACTGTAAAAATAAAGATCATACAAAGGACCTGAATAAGACGGTGCTACAACTTCTTCAAAATAATGATTCACGTTATCCAGAAGAAGGCAATACTGGCCCGACTTTCTCAAAGTCAATACAAACGATGCATACTGGTCAAAGAATACTATTGCCTGCAAAATATGGTCATAATCCCGTATGATTTCCATTGTGATGGGATAAGATATATGGTGCTGAAAACTCGCAAATATTTCATAAATATAATTATTCATGATATCATTCTTTGTGCAGAAATAATGATAAAAGGTCATTCGGGAAATTCCCGCCTTTTTACAGATCATAGAAATGGTAATCTGATCGTATGGCACCTCATCTAACAGTACAATCAACGCTTCTCCGATACATTGTCTGGTAAAAAGGCTCCTTTTTGAATACTTTTTGAGTCCGGCATTCTTCAGCGATTATATTCCTTTCTCAACTACAATTGTTTACAGATATCTTAGTATTGTAAATTGTATCATAAGAATGGATACAGTACAATGATAAGTAGTTCTCAAAACCACATTAAATCATATGACCGCTGTTTACTTCGAAGACAGTAATATATGAACATTAACTAAAATACACTAAGAAACCTTATGGAGGATTGTTATGTCTCAGATAATATTGATAGCAGAAACCGGCTCTGATATTCCGGCAGATCTGGCAAAAAAGGAAGGCATCGAACTTGTACCGATGCATGTTTCTTTTGGCGATACAACAAAAGATGACGGAAGTTTTCCGCCATCTGATGTAGTTTCATTTTATAAGGAAACAGGAATCCTGCCCAAAACCAGCGGCAGTGTTCCGGAAGATTTTACTATCGCATTTGACCGGATTCACGCCGCACATCCGGATGCTCAGATTCTGTATCTTGCCTATTCCGCAGTTACCACCTGTTCCTATCAGAGTGCTCAGATTGCTTCTGAAGAACGTGATTACATCAAAAGCCTTGATACCAAACAGGTATCGGCCGGTCAGTATGTGGTTGTCGTAACCATGGCAAAACTTCTTCAGGAACATCCGGAATGGACAATCGATGATGCTCTGGCTGGGTATCTGAAGGCCACCAAATAACAGCGTGGAAACATGAAAAAAATAGTGCCTCGTCTGATTACAGACCATATCACAGAGCGGAATCTTGACAACGAAGAACTCTGGCTGATTCAGACACCTGGATTATCCGAAGAAATTATAAAAATTGCTGAACAGACTGCATATGATGCAGGGATTAAAAAAGTAACCTGGGTTCCTACCGGCGGTGTAATTACCTGCCACGGCGGACCCGGAGCATTTGGTGTGGTTGGGCTCTCAAAACAAAGAAGTGACCGGGGATGATCCGGTCACTTCTTATTATTTACCAAGTGCAGTTTTCTGAGCAACCACACTTTCTTTATTGTAACATGCAAATGCATCTTCCACCAGTTTCTTGTCTGGCTTAGGGGTGACAAGGCTGACAAGCGGAACGATAATCAGTCCGCCCAGCATTGCGATTGCACCCATGTTAATTGGAGACTGCAGGATTACCGGAAGGCTTGGTCTTGCAAACATATTGATAAATGTAAGACCACATCCCCAAATGAAAGATACCCAGCAGGATGCTGCCGTTGTTTTCTTCCAATACAGTGAATACAGGAATGGTGCCAGGAAGGAACCTGCCAGTGCTCCCCAGGATACACCCATCAGCTGTGCGATGAAGGTTACGGAGCTCTTGTACTGAATCAACGCAAGAACTGCAGAAATAGCAATAAATACTACGATAAATCCACGAATCACAGCAACCTGTTTTTTCTCATCCATATCTTTTACTACATTGTCTTTGATAAAGTCGATCGTCAGTGTAGAACTGGATGCGATTACCAGAGAAGACAGTGTAGACATCGATGCAGAAAGTACCAGGATTACTACCAGGGCAATCAGCATCGGACTTAAGCTCTCCAGCATGGTTGGGATCACAGAGTCATATCCATTGGCAGCGATATCAATCTTGTCAGAGAACAGACGTCCGAACCCACCAAGGAAATAGCATCCGCCGGCTACAACAAGAGCGAACAGAGTAGAAATAATCGTTCCTTTCTGAATTGCACTCTCGTCTTTGATTGCATAGAATTTCTGAACCATCTGTGGAAGTCCCCATGTACCAAGAGAGGTAAGGATAACAACAAACATCAGATTCAGTGGATCTGGTCCAAAGAAAGATGCAAATACACCAGGTGCGGAAGAAACAGTTTCGTCAGAAATCTGGGCAAGCCCCTGATATGCTTCCATGAATCCACCTTTGCTTGCAAGAACAGCTGCGATTACTGCAACAATACCTACCAGCATAATCATACCCTGAATGAAATCGTTAATTGCAGTAGCCATATAACCGCCGGCAATTACATAGATAGCTGTAAGTACTGCCATCAGGATAATACATACAGAATAATCGATACTGAATGCCATTCCAAAAAGTCTGGAAAGACCATTGTAAAGAGATGCTGTATATGGAATCAGGAACACGAAGATAATCAGAGAAGCACAAAGTTTCAGGGCTTTACTGTTAAATCTCTGGCCAAAAAACTGCGGCATCGTTGCTGAATCAAGATGCTGTGTCATAATTCGGGTTCTTCTTCCAAGGACTACCCATGCAAGAAGGGAACCAATGATGGCATTTCCAATACCTGCCCAGGTAGCAGCGATACCATATTTCCATCCAAACTGTCCTGCGTACCCTACAAATACTACAGCAGAAAAATAAGACGTACCGTATGCAAAAGCGGTAAGCCATGGACCTACAGAACGTCCACCCAATACGAAACCATTAACATCAGTTGCTGTTTTGCGGCAATACAGACCGATACCAACCATCAGTGCAAAGTATGCCACGAGTAGAATTACTTTTAGCATTTTTCTTTCCTCTTCCCCTACGACTAAAATGTTTAGTCTATGTATTATTCTTTAACGCCCAGAAGTTCTAAACTTTAAACCATTAAAGTAAATGTATTCTATCATACTACCCGCAATTTGTCAATTATACTGCCTGTACCTTTGTATATTTTATTACGGATTCTCTGATTGACAGATGCATCGATTTGCTCTATCATTATTACAATAACGCATTAACGCACAACAATAAATAGAGAAATAAAGAGGTACTTGCTATGACTAACTTAAATGAACGAATGGTTGCTCTGGGAACTCAGCGTTCTGTAATCCGCGAGCTTTTCGAATATGGAAAATTAAGAGCTGCCGAAATCGGTGCTGAGAACGTATTTGATTTCTCCATCGGAAATCCAAGTGTTCCATCTCCAGATGCAGTCAATGAGACCGCAATCAAACTACTCCAGGAAACAGACCCGGTCATCATTCATGGATATACCAGTGCACAGGGAGACATTGATGTCAGGAAACTTCTTGCTGATTCCGTAAACAGACGATTTAACAGAGCTTTCGGACCAGATAACTTCTATGTATCCGTTGGTGCTGCTGCTGCACTCTGCTGCTGCCTCAACGGTCTTTGCAATAGAGACGACGAAGTTATTGTATTTGCTCCATACTTCCCGGAATACAAGGTGTTCATTGAGGGTGCAGGTGCAAAGATTAACATGATCCCTGCTGATACGAAAGCATTCCAGATCGACTTTGAAAAATTGGAAGCTGCTATCAATGAGAAAACAAAAGCAGTTATCGTAAACTCTCCCAACAACCCCTGTGGTGTTGTATATTCACATGAGACCTGCACCAGACTTGCTCAGATTTTGAATGAAAAATCAGCAGAGCTGGGGCATCCGATTTATCTTATTGCAGATGAACCATACCGTGAAATCGTATTTGACGGCACCGTAGTTCCATACCTGCCTGACTATTACAGCAACACACTCGTATGCTACTCCTGGTCCAAATCCCTCTCCCTTCCTGGAGAACGTCTGGGATATGTTCTTGTTCCGGATGAAGTAGAAGATCATGAACTGGTATATGCAGCCGTTGCAGGGGCAGGCCGTTCCCTTGGATATGTAAATGCACCCGGACTTTTCCAGAGAGTATGTGCGATGTGTGCAGACATGACTGCCGATATCTCCATCTACGAGACAAATCGCAACCTTCTTTACAATGGACTTCGTGAGCTGGGCTTTGAAGTAGTAAAACCAGACGGAACTTTCTACATCTTCCCTAAGACACTGGAAAAAGATGACATTGCCTTCTGTGAGAGAGCTAAACAGTACGATATCCTTATCGTTCCCGGAACTGGTTTCGGCTGTCCTGGACATACACGTATTTCCTACTGTGTACCTACAGAAAGAATCGAACGCTCCCTGGAAGCATTTAAGAAACTGGCTGATTCTTACAAATAAATTTTAATTTGAAGTAAAGAGAAACTGTTTATGATTATTGATTTCCATACTCATATATTTCCGGAAAAAATCGCCGCACATGCGATTTCCAAGCTGGCAGCAGTCGTAAATCTGGAGCCAAGTATCAATGGTTGTGCGGAGGATTTACGTGCTTCCATGAAAAAAGCCGGTATCGATGTCAGCATCGTGCTTCCTGTCGTAACCGACATCAAACAGTTTGATTCTATCATTCGTTTTGCGGCTTATATTAATGAAACTTATGCCTCTGAACAGGAACAGAGGCTAATTTCTCTGGCCGGCATTCACCCTGACGATTCCGATTATAAAAGTCGTCTGGCACTCTTAAAGCACGAGGGCTTCGCAGGAATCAAACTCCACCCGAACTATCAGAATGTAGAATTCAACGACATCCGCATGAAAAACCTTCTTTATGCTGCATCTGAGATCAGTCTTCCGATCATCACCCACGCAGGGTTTGATCCTTATACTCCTGACCATGAATTCTGTACGCCGGATATGATTCTGGATGTGTTAAAAGATGTTGCTCCGGAAAATCTTATTCTTGCACATTTAGGAAGCAACGAAAATTACGATGAGGCTGAAGAAAAACTCTGCGGTCAGAACGTCTATCTCGACACTGCGTATTCCATCACCCATGTGAGTGAATCCCAGTTTATCCGTATGGTTCGCAAACATGGTGCAGACAAAATACTTTTTGCTACCGACTGTCCATGGACAGAGCAGCAAACCTGTGTAGAAATCCTGAAAAAATGTGCCCTCACCGACTGGGAAAAAGAACTAATTCTATCCAAAAATGCTATGCAATTATTAAACATCAAATAAAGATGTAAAACCCCACTGAAGAAATCTTCAGTGGGGTTTCTTGTCACCTTTTCAATTAGTTCAGTGCTTCCGGAGCAGCAATCTTAAATCCTTTTGCTTCCAGAATCTTTGCTGCTTTTGCGTCATCATTTGTACGAATGATCATGAAAGCAACATCTTTTTTCTTTCCTAAAATAGTATACATATACTCGATATTGATTCCTTCAGTGCCAAGTACACTGATCATATTGGCAAGCATGCCGGGCTCGTCCTGAACTTCTACGGCAAGAACATCGGTAATTGTACAGATATATCTTTCACTTTTCAGAATCGTAACTGCGTTGAAAACATCATCCACAATAATACGAACAATGCCAAAATCAGCGGCTTCAGCTACGGAAATAGCGCGAAGATTGATTTTCTGTTCGGAAAGAACAGCTGCCAATTCAGCAAGTTTTCCGGGCTGGTTTTCAAGAAATACAGAAATCTGTTTAATTGTCATGAATTTTTCCTCCTATTCATTAACCCCGATACAGGTTTCGTTTATCAATTACTCGAACTGCTTTTCCTTCACTTCTTACAATGGTCTTTGGAGCAACCAGCTTAACCTTTGCATAAATACCAAGCATCGCTTTCAGTCCATTCACAAGTTCTTTCTCTTTTTCTGATACGATACTCAAGTTATCAGAGAACATCTCCGGTGTCATTTCCACTTGAACTTCAATGGTATCACTGTTATTTACACGGTCAACAATAATCTGATAGTTAGCCGGATAGCCCTGGTTCATAAGAACGGTCTCAATCTGGGACGGGAATACATTTACCCCCTTAACAATGAGCATGTCATCACTTCTTCCCAGTGGTTTGGTCATCTTAACATGAGTTCTTCCACAGGAACATTTCTCTCTGCTGAGGATGCAGATATCACGGGTACGATATCTCATCAATGGGAATGCTTCTTTGGAAATACTGGTAAATACAAGTTCACCTTTCTCGCCGTCCGGGAGAACTTCCCCGGTAATAGGGTTGATGATTTCCGGAATGAAATGGTCTTCATTTACATGCATACCTGTCTGTTCTTCACATTCGAAAGATACACCAGGTCCGGAAATCTCGGTAAGACCATAGATATCATATGCTTTGATGCCCAGCTTTTCTTCAATGTCATGACGCATCTCCTCTGTCCATGCTTCAGCACCGAAGATACCGGCTTTCAATTTAATCTGATCGCGAACTCCCTTTTCATGAATGCTCTCTGCAAGATAAGCAGCATAAGATGGAGTACAGCAAAGAATTGTAGAACCAAGGTCTGTCATAAACTGAATCTGTCTCTCAGTATTTCCGGAAGACATAGGGAGTGTCAGACATCCAACTTTATGAGATCCGCCATTCAATCCAGGTCCGCCGGTAAACAAACCATAACCATAACTCACATGACAGACATCCTCTTTCGTTCCACCTGCTGCTACGATTGCTCTGGCACAGCAATCCTCCCAAAGATCCAGGTCATGCTGGGTATAGAAAGCAACTACACGTCTTCCGGTCGTACCACTGGTGGACTGAATACGAACACACTCGGAAAGCGGACGTGCAAGCAATCCATAGGGATATTCATCTCTTAAATCATCTTTTTCAATGAACGGTAATTTCGGAAGGTCATCCACTGACTTGATGTCTTCTGGAGTAAGCCCTTTCTCCTCCATTCTCTTTCTGTACATGGGTACATTGTCCCAAACATTCTGCACCTGTTTTACCAGTCTCTCACTCTGGATTCTGCGAATCTCTTCTCTGGATGCGCACTCGATCTCTGGCTGATAATATTTGCTCATCTCTTTTCTTTCTCCTTATGTTTATTAATCATATTCATTTACCCCTGATTAACCTCTTCCAAGAGCAAATGCTTTTTTATTCATCTCCACAAATTTTTCAGGAACACACTGCTCAATGGCACTGAGCCACTTTTCTTCCGGAATATCAAAATATTTAGACAGTCTTCCCATCAGGACCAGATTAACTGCCTTGGCAGAACCGGCCTGCTCCGCAAGGGAAAGGCAATCCATAGCATCAACTGCGATTCCTTTTGCTTCCAGTTTTTCGATCAGGTTTTCCGGATAAGAAGCAGCACCGGTAATTACCGGCATAGGATCAATCTGCTGAGTATTTACTACAATACGTCCGCCTTTTTTCAGATATTCCACATAGCGTGCCGCTTCCAGTTTTTCAAAAGATACAATAAAGTCAGCTTCACCTCTGTCAATGACCGGTGAATAAACTTTCTCACCAAATCTTACATATGTAACCACGCTTCCACCGCGCTGACTCATACCATGTACTTCAGAAACTTTCACATCATAACCTTCATTCAAAAGAAGATATCCTAAAAGTTTGCTGGCAAGAAGAGAACCCTGTCCGCCTACACCAACAATCATTACGTTCTTTGTCATTTCTTTATTCCTCCCCGCTCTGTAATGCATCAAACTTACACAGCTGCTGACATACACCACAGCCAACGCACAATGTTGTATCAATCACAGCTTTTTTCTCTTTTACGCTGATTGCCGGACATCCCAGACGCATACAGGATTTACAGCCTACACAGTTATCAGCCGCAACTTTCAGAGGTGCTTTATGTTTTACATACTTAAGAAGGGCACACGGCCGACGGCTGATGATTACCGATGGCTCATCTGCTGCCAGTTCTTCTTTCAATACTCTGTCACATTCTTTCAGATTGTATGGATCAACAACAGCTACACGATTGAATCCCATCGCTTTGCAGAGAGCCTCCAGATTAATCTTACCTGCCGGATCACCTTTGATATTATATCCGGTAGTAGGGTTCTGCTGATGTCCGGTCATACCGGTAATGGAATTATCCAGAATGATAATGGTGGAATTACTCTGGTTATAAGCAACATTTGCCAGACCGGTCATACCAGAATGCATGAAAGTGGAATCACCGATTACAGCTACGGTCTTTCCTTCACTTTCTTTTCCATTCGCTTTGTTAAATCCATGGATTGCACTGATGGATGCACCCATACAAAGGGTCATGTCCATAGCTGCAAGCGGAGCTACCGCACCAAGCGTATAACAGCCGATATCTCCGAGAACCGTACATTTATTTCTGGAAAGAGTATAGAATAGACCTCTGTGAGGACATCCTGCACACATAACAGGAGGTCTTCCCGGAAGCTGTTCTTCAAGAGAACAGAACTCTGCACTTTTTCCATCAAGCTTTTCAGCAATGAGATTCTGGGAGAACTCTCCGCAGATTGGAAGCAGATCTTTACCGGATAAAGTCAGCCCCAACTGTTTACAATGATTTTCAATAATTGGATCCAACTCTTCGATAACGATCAGTCTCTCAACTTTTTCTGCAAAATCTTTAATCAGTTTTACCGGCAGCGGATTTACCATACCAAGTTTCAAAATACTTGCACTCTCACCATAAACTTCTTTCGCATATTGATAGCTGGTGGAAGAAGTGATAATGCCAAGTGCTGTTCCGCCCATCTCTACACGATTCAGCGGACTGGTTTCTGCGTATTCTGTCAGTTTTCTGGTACGTTCTTCTACAAATGGATGACGGCGGATCGCATTTCCCGGCATCATAACATATTTCTGGATATTTTTTTCATAAGGCTTCTGCTCTGGAACCACACGTTCACCCGGTTCTACCACGCTCTGAGAATGAGCTACACGAGTACACATTTTCATAATTACCGGAGTGTCAAAGGTCTCAGAAATCTCATATGCAATCTTTGTAAATTCCAGTGCTTCTGAGGAATCGGACGGCTCGAGCATAGGTATCTTGGCAGCGATTGCATGATGGCGGGAATCCTGCTCATTCTGAGAAGAATGCATTCCTGCATCATCGGCTACACAGATTACCATACCTGCGTTAACCCCTGTATAAGAGCAGGTAAAAAGTGGATCAGCCGCTACATTCAAACCCACATGTTTCATACCGCAAAAGCTTCTTTTTCCTGCAAGAGAGGCTCCAAAAGCAACTTCCATGGCAACCTTTTCATTTGGTGCCCACTCACAATAAACCTCATCATATTTTGCAATTTCCTCGGTAACTTCCGTACTTGGAGTCCCGGGATAACTGGATACAACACTGCATCCTGCCTCGTATAAACCTCTGGCAAATGCCTTATTACCTAACATTAACTGTTTCATCGGTATATTCCTTCTCCTTTCAACTTTCACTTTCTGTCTTTGCTTCGCTCTCTTCCAGGCGATGCAAGGCTTTTTCCAACATACCTGTTCCGCCATTTAATGCACGGTTCACACGGCTGATGGTTGCTGTACTTGCACTTGTTGTACTCATAATATCGGAATAGACCTTTTGCTGAGCAAGCATTCTCGCCACTTCAAAACGCTGCTCAATGGACCGCAGTTCCGTCTGGGCACAAATATCCTCAAAAAAGTCCATACACTCTTCCAATGTTTCCAGCTGAAGAATTGCCTTGTACATGTCTTCTTTTCTGGTTCTCTGAAAATTTTTTTTCATATAAACCTCATCTTTCTGCAAACAAACACATTTTTGTATTATTGTATCATTTTTAGCCCTAATCGTAAACCATTATTTTTACTTCTTTAAAAGGCTAAACAGTTGACTTTGGATGTTAAATATGCTATCTTGGTTTAAAGTCTTAAAGCATAAAATAGAAAGGAAAATATCATGCCTGTTACTGATTTACTTGAGCGAAATCATAAATTATATGGGGACGAAGTCGCTCTGGTTGAATTAAATCCCTCTCTGAAAGACACAAAGAGAACCAGCTGGAGAGAATACAGCCTGGTACAGGCCACTTCTTTTGAACCATACAGAAGAGAAATTACCTGGAGTGTCTTTGATGAAAAAGCAAACCGCGTAGCGAACATGCTGATCAATCGCGGAATCAAAAAAGGAGACCGCGTAGCAATTCTTATGTTTAACTGTCTGGAATGGCTGCCGATTTACTTCGGAATCCTGAAAACCGGTGCCATTGCGGTTCCATTCAATTTCCGTTTCGATTCAGAAGAAATCAAATATTGTGCAAATCTGGCTGAAGTTCATGTCCTGTTCTTTGGACCGGAATTTATCGGACGTATTGAATCAATCGAGGACGATCTGGCAAAAGGACGGCTTCTAATTTATGTAGGTGATACCTGCCCTACTTTTGCAGAAAGCTATCATGAATTGGTTGCTGACTGCTCCAGCCAGCCTCCACTCATCCGTCTGGAAGAAGAAGATGATGCAGCGATTTATTTCTCTTCCGGAACTACAGGATTTCCAAAAGCGATTTTACATAACCATGAAAGTCTGACCCAGGCTGCTCAGATGGAACAGCGGCACCACCTGACAGATCGAAATGATACCTTCCTTTGCATCCCGCCACTTTATCATACCGGTGCAAAATTCCACTGGATGGGAAGTCTCTGTGCAGGAAGTAAGGCGGTTCTTCTGAAGGGTACCTCTCCTGAGGTTATTCTGGATGCTGTTTCCAAGGAAAAATGTACCATCGTATGGCTTCTGGTTCCGTGGGCACAGGATATCCTGAATGCACTGGACAGAGGTGAAGTGAAGCTTGAAGATTACGAACTGAGCCAGTGGAGACTGATGCACATTGGTGCACAGCCGGTTCCGCCATCTCTGATCAAGCATTGGAAAGAATACTTCCCGAACCACCTCTACGATACCAATTACGGACTATCCGAATCCACCGGTCCCGGATGCGTCCACCTGGGTGTTGAGAATATCCACAAAGTTGGTGCCATCGGTGTTCCCGGATATCGTTGGAAATGTAAAATCGTAGATGAAAATATGGAAGTTGTGCCGTTTGGAGAAGTTGGAGAACTTTGTGTAAAAGGACCTGGCGTCATGACCTGCTATTACAATGATCCAAAGGCTACTGAAGAAACAATCGTGGATGGATGGCTTCGCACCGGTGATATGGCTATGCAGGATGAAGATGGGTTCTACTTCCTGGTAGACCGTAAAAAGGATGTCATCGTCAGCGGCGGAGAAAATATTTATCCGGTACAGATTGAAAACTTCCTGAGCGGCTACGAAAAAGTGAATGATGTTGCCGTTATCGGTCTCCCGGACCCACGTCTCGGTGAGATTACAGGTGCCATCATTTCTATCAAAAAAGGTATGACATGCACAGAAGAAGAAATCGAAGCGTTCTGCAAAGGACTTCCAAGGTACAAGAGACCAAAGAAAATTATCTTTGCAGATGTTCCAAGAAACGCCACAGGCAAAATTGAAAAACCTGCTCTTCGTAAGAAATATGGGGCAGATCAGCTGGTTGCTCAGCAGAATAAAGGATAATATTTTAATATTGCTATTATTTAGCCAACGAAAACTCCCCATCACTGAAACAAATCCTGTGATGGGGAGTCTGTATTAGAAGAAATGATTCCCAAAAAATCCTCTGAACCTCTTTATCCCATAATAGTTCTGGAAATAATATCTATAACCTTATTATAGCAGCCTCCACAGCCAGTAGAGCAGCGTGTTGTATCTTTTACATCTTCAAAAACGCTGAGAAGGTCATCCATATTACTATGTTTATGTACTTCATCAATAATATCATAATAGCTGACATGATTACATTTACATACCATATAATCACCGTCCTGTACCTGTTCTTCCTGCTTTTTCTCTTCAATTTCTTTTTTCCAGAGACTGTGCAGATTACAGAAAGCATATGCAGCAACCACTTCATCACCTTCACAAATAGCAAAAGAGGCCTGTGGTTTGTCACCCGGTTTTAAAACTTTTCTCTGATTTCCCTGTTTGGTCTCAAGAGAAATCCATTCAATATAGTGTTCAGGAAGCATTGGATGGGAAACCTCCCCGACGGTTACTGTTACCTGATTATTTTTTACAATACAGACCGGAATATGTTTCTCAGCAGCTGCTTCTGTCGTTCCGGGAACCAGCTCTTTCATTTTTTCTCCGCAGCACATCAGCGGCACACCACTTTCCTTAACAATCGCTGCAATTTTTCCACAATGTTCACAAACATAAAATTTCTGTTCCATAACTCATCATCCTTTTTGTTTTTTTTGTATATTACCACACTCATAAATATTAAGCAAGTTACTTCATGGAACAAATGATATTATTTTGCTTTATATTTTTCAATTAATTCTTTTCCCTTCGGATGTTCACGAAGGTATTCACAGTCAGGATCTGTCTCAAGCTCTTTTAATATTATCTCCCGGATTTCTTTTGACTGAATTTCTTTGGTCTCCGGTGCCATTCGATGATATAGTAATCAAAAGTTAAAAACACTGGTATTGTATCACCATTCAGTGCATATTCTCCTTTCTTCATCGTCTCCTCCACACATTCCGATTATTCAGACATTTTTACCAGCTTAATAATACGACTTGTGCCAAGACGGTCAGCTCCCAGTTTCAAAAACTTTTCTGCATCCTCGAAAGAGGAAATCCCACCTGCTGCTTTCATTTTCACATTCGTACCTATATGTTTTGAAAATAATTCTATATCCTCAAACGCAGCCCCTGCCTTTGAAAAACCAGTGGATGTCTTTATATAATCTGCACCGGCCCGGGTGACAGTCTCACACATTCTGATTTTTTCTTCTTCTGTCAGCAGACAGGTTTCGATAATCACTTTTAAAATTTTTTCTCCACATTCCTTTTTCAGAATCCTGATTTCATCTTCAATACAATCATATTTTTTATCTTTTACCCACCCCAGATTGATGACCATATCAATTTCATCTGCACCATTTTCCAGAGCATCCTTCGTCTCAAACGCTTTTGTTTTCGTTGTCATATATCCATTTGGAAATCCAATCACCGTACATACGGCTATCCTATCCTGTACATATTCTTTCACCTGTTTTACATAACTCGGAGGAATACATACGGATGCAGTCCCGTAACTGATTGCATCATCACAAATCTGCCTGATTTCCTCCCAGGTTGCTGTCTGTGCCAACAATGTATGATCCACATGTTTTATGATTTCTTTTCTGTCCATTTATCTCCACTCCTTTATCTTACACCTTATCCTTTATATCTTACCCTCATTACACAAAATATTCTACAACTTTTTTGTCCATTTTTATATCTTTTTTTTGCAAATTTTTATTTGACATTTATTGCATTATGAATTATAATTTCATTATCATAATTGTACTTTGATAATTTCACAGACTTTACACTCTGCCATACAAAAGATACATAGCAGATATAGCTTTACTATCCATACAAAGGAGATATTGCCATGACAGATCAGGAACTATTATCGGCACTGTCCACCTTAATTGATGAAAAGCTTGACAAGAAGCTGGATCAAAAACTGGAAGAAAACAATAAAAAACTGGAAGCTGTCTTCGAGCAGAAATTAGAAGCTGCTTTCGAGCAAAAACTTACACCCATCTACCAAAGAATGGATCATCTGGAATATCAGATCAAACAGACAGAGTACAACCTGCGGAACGAAATCCGCAGAACAGAAAAATTGCTTCTCAATGAGATAGAACGTGTTCACATCATTCTGGATCAGCACATTAACGATCCCCGGATGCATCCCTGTCTCACCTGATTGAAGCGTTACATAAGAATTAGGAAAATACGAATGAGAAACTTATGCATAAAGTACATGGAAAAAGAGTGTAAAGTCTGTGAAATTATCAAAGTCCTTACACTCTTTTTCATTTCAATTTCTTTATTTTTTCATACCATAAGCTCTCAATTCTTTATGAAACGAACTTCTCCTTGGATACTCTTTCTTATATTTTTCCATTATCATTGCCTTAGCATTTGTAATTCCCAAAGATTCCTGCACTTCTCCGAATGCAGCAATGTAAGAAGCACATTCACCATAGTAATTCCGCCTATTATTTTCCATAATTCCAGCAACTCTTACAGCAATAAGCTTATCAATTCTTGTTATCCAGGTTTGAATATCTACATCTGATATTTTCGTATCATTCTTCCAAATCGATAATATTGTAGAAAACAGTTCTGCATCAGTTTTTACCATTTTTTCACCCGTTCCAAAATAAAACCTTTCTGCACGGATAGCAGATGCAGAACCTGCCCGCATCTGCATGGATCTCAAGCCTATTGGTAATGATGAACCATTATACAATCTCAATAGAACAAATGCCAGCCCCTGTTTCATGTATGTAGACGACCACCCGAGACCCTCGCTTGTATTCATACCAACTTTCCTCATTTTTTCAATTTGGCCATCATAAGCTAATAAAGTACAATACTCATACAGGCTGATATCATTCTCTTTTCCCATCCCACGATCATAGATATATCCTTTATTTCTATTGCGGGCATTCTGGTATAAAGATTCATAAATTTTCTGAACTTCATCCCGGTATTCTTGCCAATCATTTGAAAGTAATCTGATTCTCCAATAGTTCATCACTGTTGAATCTGAGCGAAATGCTTCCATCCAACACTTTTCGGCATCCTTTTGTTTCCCCGTTCTAACTGCATATTCTGCCGTGAGTAATGCAATCTCACTCCTGATAATATCAGAAATCGGAATACCTGCCAAAGCTTCCATTCCAACCAGAAACATTTTTTCATTTTCTGCCGTATCTAATTTGGATTCCAACAACTGTTTGTACAATGAAGGATATTCTTTAACATATTTTCTGGCATTCTCCAAAAGAATATTATCATCTTTTATCATGGACTGCGCTTCCTTGAGAAAACCCTCTGCATATCGTCCACCTTGCTTACCAAGATATTCAATCCATGTTCCAAGGAATTCATCAAAATCAGGAAGATCACTATTTCCCATCTGCATAATATCTTCTAATGTCACATCCGGATTTCCCAGATTTCCCATAATAAGAAACAGTTCTTCTGCTCTATTATCAGGCGCGTTACCCATATATATCAGATACAGACATTCTTTCACAAAAGTATCATAATCACTATTCAGCAGGTCATACTCATCCAGACTACAAACACCTAATGGTGAACCATCAAAATCGTTATAATCCCCCTCCGCTGACACTTCCAACAAAGACAATATCTCTGCCAGTTCACAGCCTTCTTTATACATTTGCGTGTCTACACAGTAATGCACATATTTTATCGCTAAATCGATATCCCTGATAAGACCATCCGGATCCGAAAAGAGGACTTCATCCGCATCACTGTTATACCAGTCATCCCATTCCTCATTATATTCACTATCCAGCACCCTATCTCCATCGTTTATTTCTGTAAGTATTTCTATGATATTCTTGATTTCCTTTACTGCATTTGCATAATCATTATTCTTTTCGGATTCACATTCATTCAGAACCTTTCCGGAATAAGTTTTCAACAATTCAACAAATGACTGTCTTCCCTTTTCAGACCATGTTCTTGCCATTTCATGAACAAACGCCTGAAGTTCTCCTTGGGACATATTTGCAGTTAATGCATCTACTTCGCTTAGAAATTGCGGAAGTCTTATGTTTAATTTGCTCATTTTTTTCTCCTTCATCCATTTGAACAATTACAGATGATCCATTGTTCTTCATAATATAATTTTACCATACTTCTGTTGTCTTTCCTATTATATCAGGGCAAAAAATTATTACACATTCTAAATTTCCGTTACAGTTTAGTTCAAGAAGATTATTCTGCACCGAACTATTCATTATAGGCTAAAATAATTGTTATTTGTGTTTTCGTCCTATCTTTTTGGTCTCTGGGTAGGCTCCATTTTTTAGTTTTCACGTTTTCATCCTACCATATAAGAAGAAACGTAGGCTGAGAATCCCCAAAATACCTTACTGAGCTTACTATAATTGGTAAAAGCATAGGCTACAAATCCCAGAAACCAATGTTATAGCCTATAAGAATCCCAAAAAGGTAGGAGGAATATCATAACAGCAACCATTAGAGCCTATCGAAAATGAAAAAAGGTAGGCGGAATATTCGAAAACTAATCAATGAAGCCTATCAAAAGATAAAAGGCCAGACATGTTCGCTGACCAGTAACGAATTTCCCAAATGTCCAGATATATCAGGATATAAAAAACCCCTCATCACCGGAACACATCCAGTAATGGGGAGCCTTTGTTTTGACATACGCAGTTAATGTCCTCTGTGCCTGTCTTTTTTCTTTTGCTGTTTCAGTTCAAACAATCGCTCAGCCTCTGATAGTTTCTGCTCTCGGCTTTTCACTTTGCGTGACTGCTTGTTCTGTTCCTGCTGCAACTTCAAAGCCTGCTGCGATTTTGTGCCAATTCCAGTGTCCTGCAATTGCTTTTTCACATCACGCTGCATTCTCTTCGGATTCCTTTTGACTTCTTTTACAACAGTTGCCACAGCCGGGCTAAATTGCAAACTATCATAATGTTTCAAAATGAACTCGTAAACTTCGTAATCCTTTGGTTCTGTACCAAATGTCACTTTAGCTGCAGATAATTTATCGTCTTCGGTTCGCTCGAAAACACCTACCCAGAACGGATCATCAAAATACACTGTCAGTTTGCCACTTACTTTGCCCATAATAATCCCTCCTTAATTAATTAAAATGAGCAAAGAACGGACAACCCGGAGGGGCAGGTTACTTACCACAGATTTCTCCATGACGGCCGGGCTACCTACCGGCTCTGGCATGTATTGCTACACACGTTGCGTTTTTATCTTTGCATTTGATTCAATTTTCATTTTACCTAAAACTTCTCAATAACCTGAATGAGCTGATCACTTTCCCGGACACGCCGAATTGTCTCGTCCCGCTTGACTTCCCGAATTGTTTTCGTGAATTCCATTCGGATCTCCTCATTGGGAATACGCACGCATTCTGTCTTTTCATCATAGGCCAGATATCCCAAATGAATCAGTAAAGTGAGCACATCATCTCGATTCCGGAAAGTCACCAGATCATTAGCAAAGGCACTTGTATCCACCTTGACCGGTACACCGCCCAGCAATTCTGTAACAGTCCTGGACAACCCGTCAAAATCGAGACTGATATACCCCATCAGACTCTCTGCTGCAGAAGTCTGCGTCCAGTAGGAATCGAAATCATCATTGCGTATCGCTTTCATCACAGAATTGGGATTATAAACCGAGTCCACACCACGGAATGAATAACCATCGTACCACTGCTTCATCTTTGCAAAATCCTGATTATAATCCGTACAAAACTTTCGGACCTCATCTTCTGTAAATCCGACATACGTTCCAAATTTTCTGGGTTTTACCATGGTAAACTCTTCAAAATCCGATATAGCTGATTGCGAGGCATCTTTCTTGATTGGAAGGATGCCTGTCATATAAGCAGCCGCAAATACCTTGGCAGTCATTCCGCTGTTTTTAAACAGGGAACGCAAAAACTCCAGATATTCTTTCTGTACAATTGGCTGATCACCTGCTTCCCTGATTGGAGCGTCCCATTCATCAATGACCATAATAAACTTGTTTCCTGCAGCAGATACGGCGTTGGCCGCTCCAATGACTGCTGTCATATCCAGATAGATGACATCATATCTATTCAGGTGCTGTTTATATGTTCGACTTAATTTCTCGTTTGTTGAAATCTCCAAATCCTCAAATAAAGCGGAAGAATCACACGTCTTATCATAATATGCACACAACATCTGTGCCGCAAAAGATTTTCCAAAACGACGTGGTCTGCTGATGCAAGTCAGTTTTTGTTTTGTTCCAATAGTATCATTGATCAAAGCAATCAAGCCGGACTTATCTACATATTGACTGTTCCTTATTTCTTCAAACCCAATGTTGCCAGGATTCAGATAATTTCCCATCCGCCATTCACCGTTACTGAAAACTTATAAAAAGTTGTAAACTTTTATGTTTTATTCCTGCTTCTCTGAGTATGCTTTTGATAGTACAAGTATCTATCTACTCACAAGTTCCTGTACTCTCCACAGGCGTAAATTCCGAACTAACGAATCCGTACATATCTACATCTGCTTTTCGATGCTAAGATGCAAATTCTTGCGGCACCGGCATACTGGAACAGTTTCGTATTTTGTATGTTATTAGGTATCAGCATTACTTTCAGGCTTTTTATCACTGTTTTCCTCCTCCTGCAGCAGCTCCTGTTGTTCTGTCTTTATATAAAGCAACAACTTTTTCGATCTAATTTTGGGATATCCGCTTCCTAGCATTCTACTCTACGACCCAGTAGTTTTCAATCATTTTTCAAATAGATTGGGTTCACTTTAGTATCTATATAGCGACATTTCCTGTGGGATGGTTACAAAAAAATCAGATTATTCCAACGCCTCCAATTCCCTGATACTCTCTATAAAATGTTGTTCACCCGGAGAAAGTAACTGTTCTTGCTTCTTCCGATATTTTTCATATTCCTCATGGGCTTTATCAATCGCCTGTTTATGAGTTACACGCCCTTTTGTCGTCAAAATATCTCGTCTGGTCATTTTCAGGTAATCGTCAATCGTTTCAGGCGGCCATCATCCAGTACAAATCCTTTTTTCATATACTTTTTTAAAATAGAACTTGCTCATATGTGAAACTGTGTACCTCTCAAAGATTTCACACGATAACCAACAGAAATAATCACATCCAGATTGTAATACTCTATCTCTCTGGATACACGGCGGTTTCCTTCTATCTGAACTGTTGCAAATTTTGCAACAGTTGCCTCTCGCTGAAGTTCACCTTCTGCAAAAACGTTTTTTATATGCCTCGATATCATCCTGATTATCCGCTGCTGCTACATTATTCCTATGCATCAATCAGCTTTCTCAATATGGGCAACCTAAATTCCCTCACAAATTGTTTCACACACTGATAATCAACTGCACCAGTTTCTCTTTCAATAGAACAAAGTGAACCAGAACACCTATCTCTGGCAGCATTCCGTTCCTCTATTCTGGCATACTCTTCTGCCAAATCTATCATGGAAGTTTTCTCTTTCAGTTTTTCCCTTCGTTCTGCATTTTCCGGTGTATTCAGCATAATAAAAGCATTTTCAAGATTCCCTGCCTTCACCACATGAATATCCGACATAGAATTATTGTTAAAATAATCCAGAACAGCTTGAAATCCTTTGTCATTACTGACAATAGCAAGCTGCTTCTCTCCCCCGGATACCAGCATACCGCACTCTATGGCGATATAAAAATCCAAAGCATTTTTACCAGGATTCTTTAGTTTCAGAATACGAAATTTGCATCCAGATGCATCAATTGTTTTAATAAAATCCTGTCTTATTTTTCTGCATGAATCACTATAGAATACAATTAATGTATCATCTTTTCTGAGTGCATCGACACCCTTGAGTCCATCCGAAGCAAACACATTTTCATAATCTACAAGTATTGTTGCCATACAAACTCCCTCCCCCTTTGAACACACACCTCTACAATTCATCTAAGGATTTATCCTGGAAAGAGATAAACCACAGCCTTCCTCTTGATTATTTTGTGATGAGAGTGTATATTATAACCATTGGTTATAATATACACTAACTAATGGTTATTGTCAAGTTTAATGCAATATTTTAATTAGCATATATACACTCTATCTTTTCAAAAGAGACTATTAATGGGGTGATATTTTAAAATCTGGAGGATTGAAGATGCATTTTATACCGGAGCGATTAATTTCATTAAGACAATCTTTAGGCATAAACAAAGCGGAAGCTGCACGAAAATTGAATATTTCAGCAATGGGATATGGCAGATATGAAAGCGGTGAACGAGAACCATCATATCAAATGACTGTTTTTATTGCCCAGACTTTCAATAGCTCGGTTGATTATTTATACGGCAACACTGATAATAAAAACGCCACCATCTTAACCATCTCATCTGACGATGAACCTGATTTATTCTTTCTGGTACAATCTATCAGAAAAGACAAACATATGCTAGAACGTTTATTGGCATACGCAAATGAATTAAAGCAATAACAATAGATTGAGTTCAAATTCTTGACTCCCTGAACTCGTAACCTTTTACACCGTCTCTGTCCGAAATAATTTGATGTAGAAATCTGTCCCCACACCCTTTTTACTTGCAGCTGTAATGGTTCCATTTTGCTTTAATATGATTTGTTTCGCCATTGCAAGTCCGATTCCTATACTATTTGCAGATGCATTGCCTGCTTTGTAAAATCTTTCAAAAATATGCGGCAGATGTTCACTGTCTATTCCTTCTCCATCATCCACTACGTGAATATGGGTGGCAATAGCATCCTGAACAACCTGTACTTTTACAGTACCACCTTCATTCGTATGCTCCACACTGTTTTTTACAATGTTTAACAATGCTTCTGTCATCCAGTGTTTATCACAGGAAATACATACGGCAGCATCGGACTGGCAAATCAACTGAATTCCTTTGAGTTCTGCCATAATCTCCAGAGAATCCTGTATATCACGTAAGATATCCTTCACATAAACGGATTCCTTCTTCAATTCCAAGACATCCGCCTGCAGCTGTGCCAGTGTTAACAGGTTACGAATCAGCCAGGTAATACGTTTCGCCTGTTTATCAATCTTATCCGCATAATCTAACCTTTGCTCATCCGAAAGTTCTGGTTCTTCCAATAAATCTGTCATAATGGTAATGGCCGAAATCGGGGTCTTAATCTGATGGGATATATCTGATAACATATCTGCCATATAACGTTTCTGCGACAGTTCTTCTGAATACGCCTCCCTCAGCAAGACAACCACCTTGTAAATCTCGCTTTGCAATATGCTGAGCTGTCCTTCCCTGAAATGTTCCATTTCCGGCAAATCCAACCGATCCTGAACCCGTGTCAGATATGAAATCAAGTCTTCTATTTGTTTTTCCACTTTTCGTTTCCGCATTCCAGTGATCAAAAATTGTGCAATCAGGCTTACGATCAACAGAATAATTATCACATTTTTTATCATAGTAACCTCTGCTTTTCCATACGGTAGCCAATTCCCCGTACAGTCTGAATCAACGGCTGTCCCTCAAAATCTCCTAATTTTTCACGCAAACGTTTGATATACACCGTCAATGTATTGTCATTTACAAAATCCCCTGCTTCATCCCAGATATCAGTTAATAACTGCTTCCTGGAAAGTGTTTGTCCCCGATGATTCACAAAAATTAACAACAGGCGATATTCCATAGCCGTCAACTCAATATTTTTTTGATTTCGATACACTTTTCCCGCCTGTAGATCCAGTTCATTGTCACCAATTGCAATTCTTGACTGCTGTACCACATCTTTTCCTACTCTTCGTAAAATTGCTTTCATTCTTGCCAGTAATTCACGAATACGAAAAGGCTTTGCAATATAATCATCAGCGCCCTGTTCCAACGCCAATACCGTATGTACTTCATCATCACAAGCGGTCAAAAAAAGAATGGGAGCGTCACTCTTCTTTCGAATTTCTCTGCATATGGTATAGCCATCGCCATCCGGCAGCATCACATCCAATAAGAAAGCATCAATCGTTTGATTGCCTGATATCGTGTCCAATGCCGCATTTTGGGTAGCGGCAGTCAGCACATCGTACCCGTCCTGCCGCAAAGAAATCTGCAATCCTTCCCGAATGATATTGTCATCTTCCACTACTAAAACTGTCATTTTATTCCTCCGTACGCATCAATTCCAGAATATTGTCACTTTCTTTCCTATGGTAGCATATTCCGGTCATGATAGCGAGAGAAACCATAGTGATTATCAGAGAAAGAACATACATCTCCCACGGAAATTGCAGTTTGATCTCACCAAAATACTGTTTTAACACTCGTCCGATTCCATAGGTGATTGGTAACGAGATGAGAACTGACCAGATAAAACCACGAATCCACATTCCCATATTTTCATAAAATAGCATTTTCTGTATCTGACATTCCTGCATTCCTACAGAGCGGAGCATAGCCATCTCTTTTCTTCTGACAACTGCCCTTCCCCGAATCGAATTATATAGATTGAGGAGACAGATCAGTGCTGTAAATATCACAAATCCGATTGCAAGCACACGAATGATATAGTTAATCGTCTCTGCTACTGAGGTAAGCATTTCCTTTTCCCCTGCAGCATAAACAAGGAATTCCTCATGATTTTCATTACTCAGATTCTGCAGTTTCTGAGCCAGTTCCCCATCTGTATCCGATAATTTGATCCACAGCTTACGGCTCATCACGTTATAGTTGCCATCCTGATGCAGACTGTCCTTGCTGGATAAAACCTGATTCATCTGTTCTGCTGTATCTGTACTTACGATCATCCAGATAAACTCCCCATGGAATGTTACATAATTTTCGATATCGGCTGCATCGGCATATCCGACTAATGTCACATCAAAGTTTTCCTGCCGATCCGTTTTCTGATTATATAGAGAAATAGGGAAAATACTTCCCGGCTCCATATCACATATCCGGTCCATTTCATACATTCGATAATGATCCGGCCGGTAATTCTCAAAGCTTATGTTATCCGTAGACATCTGAATATTCTGATAAAAAATGCCAGGATATGTTACACTGTTAAGCATCTTGGAATCCACTCCACATTTCCTGGCGATGTTCTGAAATGTTTCATGATCTACAGCCAAAATATTCATTATCTCAAAGCGATAACCAGTATCATCTGATACCAGTTTTTCAAAGTCCTCATCCGTTAATTTACCATGATAATACTCCTGGGCGATCGCCTGATAGGTATCCCAGTATTTCTGATTCAGCAGTCTTCCATCAAATTGCCCTGCGAACATGCCCTCATACCATTCCTTTGTTTCTAGCACGGAGGACTCTTCCATGATTTCCTTTTTTAAGGCAAGGTACATTTGGGCATTTCCGCTTTTTTCTGCCAACACATAGTGATAATCATCCAGATTTGTCCGGATCGTCACATCATCCACCAGTCGATACTGTACCATCTGCGTGACTGCATTCGTACCAAAAGTAGTCACAATCAGTACAATCATAAATACTGCAACCGCTCGGATAATACTTTTTGATTTGTAACTCTGCCTGTGTAAATGATTACGCGCCAGCAAGATTTCTGTCTTTCCTTTTTTCAGCAAATATTTAGGGCTCTTATACGCTTTTTTACTTATATTCCCAGTTCCTCTTATACTCTCAATCGGACCAATCTTACCAATTTTTCTTGCAGGGAGCATCGAGGAAATCACCACGGTAATTAAACTGAACACAATCACCAACAGAAGATTAAGCGGTGTAATCATCAGATGAACCGTATCATTGTTAATCTTAGCTGCTACAATAGAATCTTCTAATTTAACGATATATGGCTGTAATACCATCATCCCGACTTTTACTGTAACAAGACCTGTCAAAATACCGATGGGAAGTGTAAACAATAAAAGTGTAAATGATTCATAATATACACTGCTGTTTTTCTGATGCTTCGTTGCTCCTACCGAAGACAACATTCCCAGGTAACGGCTTCGCTCCTCAAAGGAGATGTTGAATCCATTGTAAATTAGAATCATGGATACGACCAATATAAAGATCAGGAAGAAAATCACGATAAAGTTAATGATGATATTCATACTGGAATCAGAAGATTGTGCCGCAAAAACCAGAACAAGATCATTAAATTCATAGGAACCCTGATCTGTCCCCATAATTTTCTGTATATCAGAGACATTGTAGTTTTTCTTTACATCCATTTTACAAAAAACATTGATTGTCTCCCTGTTTCCCATATCATTAGGTGTATAAGCAATTGCAGAATAAAAAGCACCTGTTTTTGTCTCATAAGAAGGGGCCTCTATAATGCCTACAATCAAATAATTCTCCCTCATTCCTGTGGATGTATGAATCTCCTCGAAACTGTCACTATCTTCATAAAACGGGAAATCCTGTGGAACTTCCACGGTTTCTCCATACTTCACTGTCAAATTGTAAAAAGGAAAAACTGTACTTTCCACATCCGGATTGATTCCTTTGATACTTCTGCTAAATGAAGAAACTGTAATATGGTCCCCCACTTGAAGTCTGGCACCATCGTCAATCGCAGTTTTACTGACAACCACTTCATTTTCTTTCTCCGGAATACGTCCCTCCACAAGCTTTATATTCATCCAGTCAAAGCAGGAATCCGAATAGGCTTTTAATTTCCAATATGGTTTTTCAGGGTTCTTAGATTGCTCACAATCCGAATAACCCATATCATAGGAAACTGCAGTTTCTTTGACAAAATCCAGGTTCTGAATCTGTTGATACTGATTGGCATCAGCATCATAGGCTATCACATGCCAGCTCCCGTTTTTTGATTCTGCAACCTGTGTCAGATAGCTGATTGCCGTATCCTTACCTACAAACACACATGTCATCAGCAGCACCATAAGAAAAATCCCCAACGCCGTTATGAAGGTTCGCTTCTTATTTTGTTTCATATATTGTCTGGTCACATAGAATATGATTTTTTTATTTTTCATCTACACTGCCTCCAATATTTCGAATCCGCTCATTACTGACAATCCTGCCATCTTCAAGGTAAATCATACGATCTGCCTGAAGAGCAATGCTCTCATCATGGGTAATTAAAATCAACGTCTGCTTATGTTTACGATTTGATTCCTTTAGCAAATGAATGATCTCTTCTCCATTTTTCCGATCAAGATTTCCGGTGGGTTCATCAGCCAGCAGAATCGCCGGATGGGTATAAATTGCCCGTCCCACAGATACTCTCTGCTGCTGTCCTCCTGACAATTGATTTGGCAAATTCTTTCTGCGATCTGAAAGCCCCAAATCACTGACAATGGAATTCAAACGCTCCTCATCCAATTCTCTCCCATCGAGTAAATGCGGCAGTACAATATTTTCATCCACATTCAATACCGGGATCAAATTATAAAACTGATATACCAGACCAATCTGTCTGCGCCGAAAAATTGCCAGCTGACTCTCCTTTAACGAATGGATATCTGTCCCGTCAATATAAACTTTTCCGCTCGTAGGCTTGTCCACACCTCCTAAAATATGTAACAACGTTGATTTTCCGCTTCCCGATGGCCCGATAATAGATACAAACTCTCCTTGCTCCACAGAAAACGATACATGATCCAACGCCTTTACCTGTGTATTTCCTTCACCATATGTTTTGACAAGATTCTCACACCTTAAAATTTCCATGAAACATACCTCCATCTGTTGATATAATGATTATAACTCCTTGCAGTGACTATCAGGTGAATTTCTCGGTGACATTTTTGTCATAATTGAAAAAGTCAATGTACGCGGAATTGAAGAATCGTTATTCTTCTGCAAAAAAGAAATAGCACCTCTTATTTCGCCGATGTAATTCTTTATTTTTCTGCGGCTCTAAAGTACAATATATCCATAAGCATGAAACAATCGCCCGGAGGTTCTGAAAGAACCATATCCACGCGTAGAATCGTGTCGAAAAAAACACACAGGTAACCAGAAAGGAGAAATGTATGGAAATTTTAATTGGTGTTGCCGCTGTCATTGTTCTATTTATCATTATTATCCTGATCGGGTATGTAAAAGCTCCGCCGGATACGGCGTACATGATATCCGGTTTTCGTAAACCCCGCATTTTAATCGGTAAAGCCGGAATTCGCATTCCGTTCCTGGAACGCCTTGACAAACTGTCCCTGAAGATGTTCTCTGTGGATGTTAAGACTACGGATTATGTTCCGAACGCAGAGTACATCAATGTGAAAGTCGATGCTACTGTTAAAATCCGTATTGGTCAGAGCGAAGAAATGATGTCGCTTGCATCCAAATTTTTCCTGAATGAGGGCGAGGACATGATTATTCGCCGTGTTCAGGATACTCTGGAAGGTAATATGCGTGAAATCGTTGGGCAGATGCGTCTGGAAGAAATGGTTACAGACCGCAAAGCTTTCGGTGAACGCGTTCAGGAAAATGCTATCCCTGACCTGAAAAAAATGGGTCTTGAGATGATATCCTTCAACGTTCAGTCCTTCTCCGACCAGAATAATGTGATCGAGGATCTTGGTATTGATAACATCTCACAGATTAAAAAGGGAGCTGCCGTTGCAAAGGCTCAGGCTGATCGCGATATCGCAATCGCACAGGCACAGGCCGCTAAGGAAGCAAATGAAGCCAAGGTTCAATCTGAAATGGAAATTGCTGAAAAGCAGACCTCTTTGGCAATCCGTCAGGCCGAACTGAAAAAGCAGTCCGATGTAAAGAAGGCTGACGCAGATGCTGCTTACTCCATTCAGGAGCAGGAACAGCGTAAGGCAATTGAAGTTGCTTCTGCCAATGCTGACATCGCTCGCGCTGAACGTACTGCTGAACTGAAATCGAAAGAGGTGGATGTTACCAAGCAGACTTTGGATGCTCAGATCCGGGCAAAAGCTGATGCAGAGCGTTATGCCGCACAGCAGGCTGCAGAAGCCGAGTTATTCCGCCGTACCAAGGAAGCCGAAGCTAAGATGATTGAACGTCAGCATGAAGCAGAAGGTATCCGTGCCGTTGGTGAAGCGGAAGCTGAAGCAATCAGATTGAAAGCTCTGGCTGAAGCAGAAGGTATTGACAAGAAGGCAGAAGCCATGAAAAAATATGGCGAAGCCGCTGTGATTGAAATGATTATGGCTGCACTTCCTGAGATTGCCAAGAATGTTGCCGAACCTCTCAGCAAGGTTGACAAGATTACGATGTACGGTGAAGGCAACAGTGCGAAACTGCTCTCTGACATTGTCAACGGTACTGCTCAGGTAACTGAAGGCATCAGCGCTGGTATGGGAATTGACATCAAGAGTCTCATCATGGGTGCTCTTGGCGGCAAAATAGCTGCTGATACCAACGCTCCTGTAGTGGTTGTACAGCCTGCTAAGGAGGCATCTGCCGCACAGGATGAAGAACCGGAAAATAAGTAATTAAGACAGCAAACAAAAAAGCGATGAACTGGCGTAAGTATCGTCATATCATCGCTTTTTTAAACGTGGCTTATGCTAGATACAGCACGCTGAAAACTATTCTTTTTCCCACAGCAAAATTCCATATTGTTCAATCATTTTTTTAGCTTCGTCTTCGCTTACATTTTCAATTTCACTGATTCCTTTATTCATATAATAGATACATTCCACATTATCAAAGTCCTTATCTTCTATACCTCCTTGTACCCACACAGCTTCTGTGCCTGCTTCTACAGGATCATGACGAAATATATAATCTCCGACAGTCGTTTGGCAATTAACAAAGGCAACTGCTTTCTTCTCTCCATTTATTGTAATTTCTTTATAGCGACAATCTTCACATCTGATATGCCATACTGTTCATCATATTTCATATTCTTCGTTATACCATTTTTTCATCGTATCTGGCTCCTATCTGCAATTCTTCTGATGAGCTTTAATCTTCTTTATCGCCCAATCATAATGACTGCTCGTTGTGCTGATAAAATAACTTCCAATGCAGCTTCCGCCGACCCACGGGTAATAGGTATTAGTAAACAACTCTTCCTGTGAAAATGTTTCCAGTGCCTTCATAACCTTTCTGTGAGATTCCTTGAACTTTTGTAGGCTTCTTCCTCAGAAA
>JALERM010000105.1 GCA_022764165.1 Eubacterium sp.
AAGTATTTCAAGTTTGAAAGGAGTCTTAACATGATTTATTCACATGAAGTAGAAATGATGTGTCCGGTTACACAGGGCGTTAATCACGGCGCTGCTCCAATTCCGGAAGAAGCAAAATGGGTACAGTCCAAGGAAATCAAAGATATTTCCGGTTTAACACACGGTATTGGTTGGTGTGCACCACAGCAGGGTGCCTGCAAACTGACACTGAATGTAAAAGAGGGTATTATCCAGGAAGCACTGGTGGAGACAATTGGATGTTCCGGTATGACTCACTCTGCAGCTATGGCTTCTGAGATCCTCCCGGGAAGAACTCTGCTGGAAGCACTGAATACTGACCTTGTATGTGATGCTATCAACACAGCTATGAGAGAACTGTTCCTTCAGATTGTTTACGGACGTACTCAGAGTGCATTTTCTGAAGATGGTCTGCCGATTGGTGCTGGTCTGGAAGACCTTGGAAAAGGCCTGAGATCTCAGGTTGGTACTATGTACGGAACACTGAAAAAAGGTCCTCGTTATCTGGAAATGGCAGAAGGTTATGTAACAGGTATCGCTCTGGATGAAGAAGGATGCATCATCGGTTATCAGTTCGTAAGCCTTGGCAAGATGACTGATTTCATCAAAAAAGGTGATGATCCTACAACTGCATGGGAAAAAGCAAAAGGACAGTATGGACGTGTTGCTGACGCAGTTAAAATCATTGATCCGCGTAAAGAGTAATCAGATCTCTGCATAACGCAAACATTTATAGGAGGATGAAATAAATGGCTTTATTTGAATCATATGAAAGAAGAATAGACAAAATCAATGCTGTTCTGAACAGCTATGGAATTGCTTCCCTGGAAGAAGCTGAGAAAATCACAAAAGATGCAGGTCTGGAAGTTTACGATCAGATCAAAGGTATCCAGCCAATCTGTTTTGAGAACGCTTGCTGGGCATATATCACAGGTGCAGCGATCGCTATCAAAAAAGGATGTACAAGAGCAGCAGATGCAGCAGCAGCAATCGGTGAAGGCCTTCAGGCATTCTGTATTCCTGGTTCTGTAGCAGATCAGCGTAAAGTAGGTCTGGGACATGGTAACCTGGGCAAGATGCTTCTGGAAGAAGATACCAAATGTTTCGCTTTCCTGGCTGGTCACGAATCTTTCGCAGCAGCTGAAGGTGCTATCGGTATCGCTGAAAAAGCAAACAAAGTTCGTAAAGAGCCTCTGCGTGTTATCCTGAACGGTCTTGGAAAAGACGCTGCTCAGATCATCGCACGTATCAATGGTTTCACATATGTTGAGACAGAGATGGATTACTATACAGGTGAAGTAAAAGAAGTATTCCGTAAACCTTATTCTACAGGTCTTCGTGCAAAAGTTAACTGCTACGGTGCTAACGATGTTCGTGAAGGTGTAGCAATCATGCACAAAGAAGGTGTTGACGTTTCCATTACCGGTAACTCCACCAACCCGACTCGTTTCCAGCATCCGGTAGCTGGTACATACAAAAAAGAATGTATCGAGCAGGGTAAAAAATACTTCTCCGTAGCTTCCGGTGGTGGTACAGGACGTACACTGCATCCGGATAACATGGCAGCAGGTCCTGCTTCCTATGGTATGACAGATACTCTGGGACGTATGCACTCTGATGCACAGTTCGCAGGTTCTTCTTCTGTACCGGCTCACGTAGAAATGATGGGCTTGATTGGCGCAGGAAACAACCCGATGGTTGGTATGACTGTAGCAGTTGCAGTTGCAATTGAGGAAGCTGCAAAGGCTGGTAAGTTCTAAATAATGGCTTAAATTAAGGGCTTGTTGGGTTATGAAAAGACCTGACAAGCCCTGATATTATATACGTGATACACAGGTGATACACACTCATAATATCAAATTATGTAGAACGTATATGGAGGAATCAACATGAAATTACCGAACGGATATGGATCGGTTCATAAGTTGTCGGGTAAAAGACGTAAGCCATGGAGAGTAAGAATATCGGCAGGATACAGTTATAATGAAGAAAAGGATACATTCGTAAGAAAATATAAAACATTAGGCCCCTTATATTTGTAAGTTCCTTTCACCCGTTCAATGATCCCATGGAGACGGAGCCGCTTGAAGATTCTGGACATGGCTGATGAACTGATATCGCCCAGGTGCTGGTGGATATCTTTTCCCTGCTGATTGATACATCACCCATATGGTGTTTGATTCTCGTTCCGAGGATCCTCTGTTTATAGTTGGTTCCGACTTCTTTCTTACAGTTATAGGTAATGCACTGCCCCAGAAAAGTGGCAATGTTATCTGGTTTTACGGTAAAGATTGCTGTCCTGACAATCATACGGTAAGCAATATCCTTTTTCTGCAGCTTATGAGCGAGAAGGTTGTGTCCATTCATATAGAAATTTGCTCTGGTCAAATTTGAGGAAGGTTTTCCCAGTCGTTTTGTCATGCCATGGCTTATAGGTATTACACTGTTCCATGGCAAAAAAGATATGGATCAGCCCTTCGACCTTACCTGTTTTGGAGATGAGCTCCTGGATGCGGTCATCTTTACGGAAAGCACGTAGTTTACGGATGAATTCAATTTCAATACCATTTTCCTCCGCAATGCGCTGAGCAAGTTGATGTATATATTTATGAAAAAGTATACATCAACTTATTTTTATGTTAACATTAATTGCAAAGAAAAATATGCATTTGATGAATTTGATAAATCGGGATTGACCGAGCTGTAAGCGAGGGATGCTTCTTGTCCGAAGGGCAAGAAGATGAGGGAAAGATACTGTTTTTACATAGGTAAGGCAACGAATGTAGCATTCAGGTTATTTGGAGCAAGTAAGGGACATATCTTTATGTATTTAAAAGCAAATTATTCGAAATTGGTTCCGTCTGAAATAAAGAATTGCATAGAAGATGGATATGAAATTGAAGTTGAGATAGAAGAAAAAGATTATAAAGACACATGTTTTTCAAGAGCGGCACATCGTCTTGCACTAGCCGAACTTCAAGAAATTATTAAATACCAAGAAGCGGATCAGTGTTTATCCTCTTCTTATTACAAAGGCTGAGAAAAAGGGACGAATAAGAGACGAAATAGATGAGATTACCTGAACTTAATCCTGATCGGAAAATGATTACAGGAAAAATCTGTGGTATTCGTGTAGAAGAAATCGAAGAACCGCTGATGCAGGAAATACGCTATCTTGATAAATTAGTCGATGAGCTGGCAAGAGGAAAAACGTTGGAGAAAATATTGAGAAAATAACAAATGCTTTGTGGAGGTTTTGTTGTGTGGACATGCCCTAAATGTGGAAGAGAATTTAAAAGAACAAACCAAGGACACTATTGTGGTAAGGCTCCCGAAAGTGTTAATGAATATGTAGAATTACAGATTCCAGAAGCGAGAACATATGTTGTGGAATTAAGAAATATAATTCGGCATTGTGTTCCTGAAGTAAGAGAGCGAATAGCTTGGAGTATGCCATTGTTTGAAAAAGACAAGCATACGATATTTTTAGCTGCCTGCAAAAAACACATTAGTCTGTATGTGGATATGGAGATTATTGAAATACTTAAACCACAATTAAGCGAATTTGTAATAAAGAAAAATGCGATTTATATCCCATACGACAAAGAACTGCCAATAAAGACAATTGAAAATGTGGTAAGACAAAGTTTTGATACAAAGTGAAAAATTGAATTTGTCTAAATAAGTTAATCCTGCCACATGGCTTGATTATTAAAGCGGTATTGGGTCTTGATCTGATATGTATATTTGATTCGGAAGATACCGTCAGAACTATGAATCCGAATCAGACACTTCTGGCCGGTATTGAGGGAAGAATCCAAAATGCAACTTCTATGGGAAAAGAAACCGATTGCGTATCGCACAGCTTCTGTCCGAAGTTGAGTATCCCAGAGGACCCGGTTTGCGGTTCTGCCCATTGCCAGATTGCCGACTATTGGTCAAAAGAACTGAATAAAAAGGAAATTTATGCGTACCAGGCATCGAAGTGCGGTGGATACTTGCATTGCAGAATGGAAGAAAACCATCGTATAATGATTAGTGGAGAGGCAACTCTGGTGGCCATCTCTGAAATTGCAGTTGTGCTGTAAATTTCAGGCTTCTGTTGAGCTGAAAGCACGTATGAATTTGAAGTCTCTGTTGAGTTTACTATGACATATTTGGCTATTTTACAGAGATTCCACCTATATTCTACTTACAAGGGATGTTATTTTAATGATAAAAGAAGTATCTTTATATCATCAAATGAATGGAGGAATACATATGAATCAATTAGT
>JALERM010000128.1 GCA_022764165.1 Eubacterium sp.
GGATCGAGTTCGTAAAGCAGGAAGAGAGCTATACATCAAAAGCTAGCTTCTGGGACAAAGATGAAATACCTGTCTATGAAGCGGGAATAAAAAAAGAATACCGGTTCAGTGGGAAACGAACATACCGTGGAATGTATGAGACTGGTAATGGGAGAAAGATAAATGCGGATGTGAATGGAGCACTGAATATCCTGAGAAAAAGTAGAGTTGTGTCCCTGGAGGGGCTATACAGTAGAGGCGAAGTGGATACGCCTGTAAGAATAAGGATAGCCTGAAAACAGGGGAATCAAACTTCTTAAACGGATGCACAAGCATCCCAGAAGCCCCTACTTTTTCAAGTGGGGGTAATTCACTTGCAAATTTTGACTTTTTCTGCTTTTGATTCGTTATACTGTACATAGGAGGTGATCGGAGTGTACGAAAGAATGCAGACAAAATACTATGACGAGATTTTCCGCTATTGCTATCATCACGTGGGAAGCAGAGAGATGGCGGAGGATTTGTGTCAGGATACATTTTTATGTTTTCTCGAGCACAGATCCGATTACCAAAGCCGCGGCAAGCTCAAAAATTACCTCTATACAATCGCAAGAAATAAATGCATTGATCACTACAAAAAGGCAGTGCCGATTTACATGGACGAAATCCCTGAGCAGATAGAAGAAAACCGGTTTGAAAGTTCTGCGGAGATTGCCGATCTGGTAGGAAAGCTGCCGGAGAAATTGAAAGAAGTGATTATCTGTATTTTGGAAATCTGTGTATTAAGAAAGGAACTGTCAAATGATAGAGTTGGAAATAAGCAATATTTCGAAAAAGTATAAAGGAAAAAAAGCAGTGAATCAGATCGGTGCTGTCTTACATCCGGGTGTATATGGACTTTTAGGAGCAAATGGAGCTGGAAAAACAACGCTGATGCGGATGATCTGCGGTGTGCTGAAAATGGATGAAGGAAAAATTCTGTATGATGGTGAAGATATGAATGATATGGGTGAGCGATATCGGGAATTACTGGGGTATCTTCCTCAGGATTTTGGCTATTATCCCAATTTTACGGTAATGGAATTCATGTTGTATATGGCGTCTCTGAAAGGAATAGGAACTGCCCTGGCAAAGCAGAAATCAAAAGTTTTGCTGAAAAAGGTCGGACTGGAATCAAATCACCGAACGAAGATAAAAGCACTTTCCGGTGGAATGAAGCAGCGGCTGGGAATTGCCCAGAGTCTGCTGAATGATCCCAAGATTCTTCTTCTGGATGAACCCACGGCGGGACTGGATCCAAAGGAAAGGGTTCGTTTCAGAACGATGATAGCAGAACTGGGAAAAAATCGTATCGTTTTGTTATCCACCCATATCGTATCGGATGTAGAAGAAATTGCGGATTGGATTTTCATGATGAAAGATGGAGAAATCATAAAACAGGGAACGGTGGAGTCAGTGAAAAAAGACTGCTTTGGTGATACATCCTGCAGTCTGGAGAAAGTTTATCTTCATTATTTTGGGGAGGAGGATCTGGGAGATGCTGCGTTTTGAACTGATGAAAATATTTAAAAATAAGCTGAATATGGCAGCCATGCTGTTGGGATATCTCCTGATTGCGGTGTGTATTGTTTGTTATATTGCAGATCAATCTATATACAACAGTGCAGAGGATGTTTATGAGACAGGTGCGGCTGCAGTTACATATGACAGAAAACTTGCACAGGCTCAGACAGAATATGTGACAGAGGAATTTGTGACGACCTTCCTGGCGGAACTTCAGGCATCACCTCTGGTTCTGGATTCGGATGATGCTTATATGGAGATTGTGAGAAAAAACAGTTCTATGTTTTATTTTATCGGCAACAGCTATGCAGAACTGAATCAGCAATATCCTCTTTTTAACGACATGAAAAGCATTGACTTGTCTGATGGCGCACAATTTTATCAGCGGAGAATCGATAAAATCAAGAATTATCTGAATATGGATTTTTCTTTTGGTAATTATACCGCTGCGGAAAAAGAGTATTGGCTTGCAAAAGCAGCTCAGGTGAAGGAACCTTTGGCCTGGGGCAGTAAGAGGACAATGAGTATGGTTTATGATCTGCTGGCTGTGGGATTTTATCTGCTAGCTGTGGTTGTGGTGTGCATCTCGCCGGTATTGTCCCGGGAAAGTGAGAGCGGAGCCAGTCAGCTGTTGTTTACTGCAAAATATGGGAAAACCCGGTTGATACGGGTGAAAATTCTTGCCTCGCTACTCTTTTCTGTGGGATATATCAGTATTGGACTGCTTGGAGGGACTCTGGTAATTGGATTATTGTTTGGATTTTCTGAAGCGGGCCTGCCTGTTCAGCTGTGGAATATTGCGATTCCGTATGATTTCAGTATCGGACAGATGTGCATGGTGGAATTTCTGGTAATCCTCGCGATTTCCGTGGCAGTTACGATGCTTATTTTACTGATTTCAGCCTGTACAAAATCTACGATGGCTACAATGGCAGCTATTCTCGTTCTACTCATAGGACCAGCTTTTCTGGAGACCAGCAAAACATATGGATGGTACAATCATCTGATCGATTTGGCTGCCATCAGATTTGTGGATATCAAGACTGTTCTTGGGATTTTTGTTGATTATAGATTTGGAAATATTATCGTTGACTATCTTACCATGGGATTGTTTACTTATATTCTGTTGGCGATAGTGGCAGGAATATTGGTCAGAAGGGTATTTGTAGACAGGATTATGAAGGGGTGATATATCAAGATAAAGTTTCCGCAGATATATCAAGATAAAGTTTCCGCAGGCTTGAATTCAAGAGACATTAATAGTATAATAAAATAGATTAATGTGATTGCACAGGCAAAATTATTATTAAGGAGGAAATCTATTATGGTTACCTGGAACAATTTAGATACCCTGGCTTCTTTTCAGGATCTTGCGAAAACAGAGCGTGTTAATCTTGCGGAAGTGATGTCCGGAGAAAATGGTGCTGAGCGTGTAAAAAATTACAGCATTCCTATGGCAGCAGGCCTTGTTTATAACTACGCAGCAAAACAGGTGGATGATCAGGTTCTGGCAGCTCTTGCAAAACTGGCAGAAGAAGCTCAGCTGACAGAAAAGTACAAAGAACTTTATAATGGAGAAGTCATCAATACAGGAGAGAAACGTCTTGTACTGCATCAGCTGACCCGCGGACAGCTGGGAGATGCTGTTGTGGCAGACGGAGTGGACAAGCGTGCATTTTATGTGGAACAGCAGCAGAAGATTGCTGAGTTTGCCCATAAAGTACATGCAGGAGAAATCACAAATGCAGCAGGTGAGAAGTTTACAACTGTAGTACAGATCGGTATCGGCGGAAGTGATCTTGGTCCACGTGCTATGTATCTGGCACTTGAAAACTGGGCAAAGAAAAATAATCTGTTCAAGATGGAAGCACAGTTCATCAGCAACGTAGATCCGGATGATGCGGCAGCAGTGCTGAATTCTATTGATGTGGCACATGCTATCTTCGTACTTGTTTCCAAATCCGGTACAACCCTTGAGACTCTGACAAATGAATCCTTTGTAAAAGATGCTCTGAAAAATGCAGGACTGGATGCTTCTAAACATATGATCGCTGTTACCAGTGAGACATCTCCTCTGGCAAAGAGTGATGACTATCTGGCAGCATTCTTTATGGATGATTACATTGGAGGACGTTTCTCCTCTACTTCCGCAGTAGGCGGTGCTGTATTGTCACTGGCATTCGGACCGGAAGTATTTGCACAGTTCCTGGAAGGTGCAGCAGAAGAAGATAAACTGGCTATGAACGAAGACGTACTGAAAAACCCGGCAATGCTGGATGCTCTGATCGGTGTTTATGAGCGCAATGTACTCGGTTATCCGGCTACTACCGTTCTTCCATATTCTCAGGCACTGAGCCGTTTCCCGGCACATCTGCAGCAGCTGGATATGGAATCCAATGGTAAATCTGTTAACCGTTTTGGTGAGCCAGTAAATTACCCGACAGGTCCGGTAATCTTTGGTGAGCCGGGAACCAACGGTCAGCACTCTTTCTATCAGCTTCTTCATCAGGGAACAGATATTGTGCCGCTGCAGTTTGTAGGATTCAAAAACAGCCAGATCGGTACAGATGTTGTGATTCAGGACAGCACCAGCCAGCAGAAACTCTGTGCTAACGTTGTTGCTCAGATTGTTGCTTTTGCATGTGGAAAAGCTGACGAGAACCGCAATAAAAACTTCGAAGGCGGACGTCCGTCCAGCATCATCATTGGTGACAAGCTGGATCCGAAAGCTTTGGGAGCTCTCCTGGCACATTTTGAGAATAAAATCATGTTCCAGGGATTCGTATGGAACGTAAACAGCTTCGATCAGGAAGGCGTACAGCTTGGTAAAGTACTGGCTAAGAGAGTACTTGCACATGAAACAGACGGAGCACTGAAAGCATACAGTGATCTGTTGAATATCTAATTCAGATAAAAGTTAATGAAAGAAAACCGCAGGTTGGCAGGTGAGATAGAATCATCTGCCGATCTGCGGTTTTCCTGAATAATGGCGGAGAAGGGGTGATTTTATGGTTGAAGTAGAGGTTAAGCTTCCGATTGACAGTATAGAGAAGCTGCAGTCAGATCTGGAATGTCTGAGGTTTGTAAAAACAGGGATGTTTTGTGAGGAGGATTGTTATTTCGATAACGATACTCGCCAGATCAGAACGAATGGGCAGGCTTTGCGGATCCGTAAAGTGACAGATCTACAGTCGGATCATTCAGATGTTGTAATCACATTCAAAGGCAAGAAGATGGATCAGGTTTCCATGAGCCGAAGAGAATTGGAAATTCAGATTGCGGATGCAGAGACAGGTATTCAGATTTTTGAAGCTCTCGGTTTTCGTATTGTTCCGCCAAAAGTCATCAAAACAAGAAATGAATATAAAATCGGCCAGATGACCGCATGTATTGACCAGGTACAGAATCTTGGAGATTTTCTTGAACTGGAGATTGTAATTCAGGAGTGTGAAGATAAAGATGAAGCTCTTGGACAAATAGAGAGTGTATTGCAAAAATTAGGATATTCCCTGAAAGATACAGTAAGGAATTCCTATCTGAGTATGCTGCAGCATACTCAAGATGAAGACATATAGGTGAGAGATTATGGAATTATATGAAGGGCGTCCCGATTCTATTGCGGGACGAATGGAAAAAGAAATAAAGGTATATGACCTGTTGGATTCGCTGGGAATCAGATATCAGCGGGTAGACCATCCGGCAGTGGCGACAATAGAAGCATGCCATGGAGTAGATCAGATTCTGGGTATTCGCATTTGTAAGAATCTGTTTTTATGCAACCGGCAGAAAACAGCGTTTTATCTGCTCCTGATGCCCGGAGAGAAAGTGTTTAAAACCAGGGAACTTTCCAGACAGATTGGCATGTCAAGATTATCATTCGCTTCAGGAGAAGATATGGAGAAATATTTGAATGTGACACCTGGCTCTGCTACAGTGATGGGGCTTATCTTTGATACAGAACATAAAGTACAGCTGCTGATTGATGAGGATGTATTGAATGAAGAATACTTTGGATGCCATCCGTGTATCAATACTTCCAGCATCAAAATGCGGACAGAAGATATGACAGGAAAATATCTGGAAGCGGTGGGCCATGAATATATTACGGTGAAATTAAGCGCAGATACTTGACAAGCTAATTTAGAATATTTATAATAGAATTAGAATTGTTCTAAAAGTTGGTGGAGTACGAGAAAGGATTACATATGACAAAATATGAGAAGGAAATATTTGCCATTATAAGCACTTCCCGCGAGCATCTGACCGTAGAACAGGTTTTTAACAAACTAAGGGAAATACATCCGAAAGTTGTTCTGGCTACAGTATATAATAATCTGAATAAGTTGTTGGAGGAAGGGCTTATACGTAAAGTATCAATTGAAGGGATGCCGGACAGATATGACCGGACAGAAAAACATGATCATCTTGTGTGCAGGCATTGTGGAAAGCTTGCAGATATTAAATTTAGAGATTTGACGGCATCTTTACATGAACAGCTGGGAGATGAATTTTTATATTATGATCTGAAAGTTTACTATCTTTGTCCTGAATGCAGGAAGAAGGAAGATGGTAACATATAAAAATATTTATCCAGGAGGTGTAGCGTTATGTTAAAGGGGAAAACAGCTATTGTAACAGGTGGAACCAGGGGGATTGGTTTTGGAATTGTTAAAAAGTATCTGGAAAATGGCGCCAATGTGGCAATTGCCGGTTCCAGACAGGAGTCTGTTGAGAAAGCAATCGAGAAACTGCCGGAATATAAGGAGCGTGTGATGGGCATCTGGCCGAATATCTGCTCACCGGAGGAAGTTGCTGCCGCATTTGCTTCCGTGAAGGAAAAGTTTGGCAGTATCGATATTCTTGCCAACAATGCAGGAATATCTTCCAGAACCAGTCTGTATGACTATACAGTGGAAGAATTTTCTAAAATTGTTGACATTAACCTGAAAGCAGTTTTTGTGTGTTCTCAGGCTGGAGCAAGAATCATGAAAGAGCAGGGAGGCGGGGTAATTATTAACACCAGTTCCATGGTAGGCGAATATGGACAGCCTTCCGGATGTGGTTATCCTGCAACCAAATTTGCAGTAAATGGTCTTACCAAATCGCTGGCAAGAGAGCTTGCCAAAGATCAGATTCGTGTCAATGCTGTAGCACCGGGTGTTACAAAAACAGATATGGTGGCTGCACTGCCGGAGGAAATGGTTGCCAGAATTTCAGCGGGAATACCGCTCGGCAGAGTGGGTGAGCCACTGGATATAGCCAATGCATATCTGTTCTTGGCCAGTGACCTGGCAAGTTATGTAACCGGAATAACTCTCCGCGTTGACGGTGCAGCAATGACCTGACAGGAGTGTGTGGACAATGAATAAAAAAGCAATGTATCAGTTGACCTATGGATTATTTGTGCTTACTGCCCGTCTGGGTGAGAAAGATAACGGCTGTATTATTAATACGGCAGGTCAGGTTACTTCCACTCCGAACAGAATCAGTATCGCAGTGAATAAAGATAACTTTACCCATGACATGATAATGGAAAGTGGTCGGTTCAATATTTCTATCTTAAGCGAGAAAGCAAATTTTGAGACCTTCCAGCATTTTGGTTTTCAGTCCGGAAGAACAGCAGATAAGTTTGACGGGTATCAGGCCTGCAAGCGAAGCGGCAACGGTATTTACTATATAACAGAAGGAACGAATGCCTATATCAGTGCTTCTGTAGAACAGACCATTGATCTGGGCAGCCATACGATGTTTATTGCTTCTGTAGATGATATGGAAGTATTATCTTCAGAACCGTCTGCTTCTTATGCATATTATCAGGCTTCTATTAAGCCGAAACCAGAACAGAAAGCTCCGAGTGGGAAGACCGCCTGGAGATGTACCGTATGTGGATATGTTTATGAAGGAGACGAGCTTCCGTCAGACTTCATATGCCCGATCTGTAAACATCCGGCATCAGATTTTGAAAAAGTAACGGTATGATAACAGGTGTCTGGGGGACGGGTTCGGGGTCACTTATGGTGACTCCGAACCCGTCCTCTGGCCACCCTTAGCCACTCTTTATTCGTATTCAATTCTAAAGCAAATCGGATAGGAACTACTACAGCTGGGCCTGCAGTGAATTCATTTTCCAATCTCTTCCAGAATGTGGCGGTCTTCGCCAGGAATCCGGGCGAATCTGGTCTGTCTGACCACGCTCAATATCCAGAATAGCAGTACCCATAGGAAATGCATCGTATCTATAGTCGATGGCAACTTCTATACCCCATTCCACAGCACGATTGTAATAATAAGTAGCAAGTTTTCGAAGATATGGCTTGAATGCCAGATTCTGAATCCACCAGTCAAAATACAGAATTTTGGGCTGATATTTGTCAATTAGTTCACAGGTGCGTACTAACCAGTCATCCAGGAAATCTTCTTCAGGATGAAGAATGGTAATATCGTGAAATTGATCCGGCATGAATCCTCTTCCTCGGTTTGTTTTGTGATTATACGGAAGAGGTTCCTACCAACGGACTTCATAGTCATCACACATATGAATTGGCGTTTGTGATGTCCGGAACAGGTATTTTTTTTCATGGAAATGATAAATACTCCATTAAGAGGCGTGTTTCAAATGTGGTTGACAAAAAGTAAAGACAACCTCCACTTTATATGTTAAAATAAAATTAACTATCAACTATGCTTAACATATAAGGTGGAAGTTTATGAACGCAAGGGAAACCTTAAAGGTTTATTTTGGATATGACTCTTTTCGTGAGGGTCAGGAGGATATTATAGATACAATTATATCCGGTGGTGATGTATTGGCGATTATGCCCACGGGAGCAGGAAAATCCATCTGTTATCAGGTTCCGGCATTGCTGCTGCCCGGAATCACGCTGGTGATATCACCGCTGATTTCCCTGATGCAGGATCAGGTGAAGGCGTTGAATGAGGCAGGGATTCATGCCGCCTTTATTAACTCCTCGCTGACAGATAATCAGATCAGTAAAGCCCTGAGTCTGGCGGCCAGGGGAGTTTATAAAATCATATATGTGGCACCGGAACGACTGGAGAGTTTTGAGTTTCTTGATTTCGTCAGTCAGGTGGATATTTCCATGGTGACAGTGGATGAAGCTCATTGTATTTCCCAGTGGGGGCAGGATTTCAGACCGAGTTATTTGAAAATCGTGGAGTTTATCAAAAAGCTTTCGAAGAGACCGATTGTAAGTGCATTTACTGCGACGGCTACGGAAGAGGTAAAGGAAGATATTCTCTGCATTTTAAGTTTGATAAATCCTCATGTGGTTGTTACGGGATTTGACAGACAAAATCTGTATTACAGTGTTGAGCATATGAAGAAAAAAGATGATTTTGTTATCGATTATGTAGAAAAGCATCCTTCGGACAGTGGCATTATCTATTGCTCCACAAGGAAAAACGTAGATAATCTTTTTGAATTGCTTTTTAAGAGAGGGGTATCGGTAACAAAATATCATGCGGGTATGAATACGGAGAGCAGAAAGAAAAGTCAGGATGATTTTATCTATGACAGGACCCCTGTAATTGTGGCAACGAATGCCTTTGGAATGGGAATTGATAAATCCAATGTAAGATATGTGATTCATTATAATATGCCCCAGAGTATGGAAAACTATTATCAGGAAGCAGGACGCGCGGGCCGTGATGGTGAGCCGTCCCAGTGTATTCTTCTGTTTTCTGCTCAGGATGTGATAATTAACAAGTTCCTGCTTGAAAAAAAGGATTTTTCAGGGCTCAGTGACGAGGACGCTGTGCTTGTACAACAGAGAGATTATAAACGTCTGCAGATTATGGAAGGATATTGCAGCACCACCAGATGTCTCAGAAATTATATCTTAACATATTTCGGGGAAAAGACTTCCGGACCGTGCGATCATTGCGGGAATTGCCACCGGCAATACAAAGAAGTCGACATGACGGCAGAGGCGAAGCAGATTATCAACTGTGTGGCAGAGACGAGGGGAAGATATGGTTTAGTCATTGTCCTTGGAACATTGATGGGAGCTAACAGAGCAAGGTTAAGAGAACTTGGAACTGTCAATTATAAAACTTATGGAGCACTCAAAGGACACAGCGAGACAGAACTGCGGGCACTGATCAGTCAGATGATTGCAGAGGGATACCTGTTCCAGACAGAGGGACAGTACAGTGTCATAAAGCTGGGCGATATTTCTCCGCTGAGAGATGAAAATACACGTGTCGTTATGCGGACATTTGAAGAGAAAAAGCCCGACAAAAACAAGACTGTGCGTAAACGAAGTACCGATTCACTGACTGCATCAGGATATGATCTGTTTGAGATACTCAGAAAACTGCGGCTGGAAATTGCAAGAGAAGAGGCCTTGCCGCCGTATATCATTTTTAGTGACAAAACACTGATAGATATGTGTGTAAAGTTGCCTGCAGACAGAGAAAGCTTTTTAAATGTGTCCGGTGTAGGTGTTACCAAACTGGATAAATATGGACAGAGATTCCTGGATGCGATTCATACGTTTCTGGATACCCATCCGGGAGAGATTGTCAGTATGTCGGACGATACAGATGACAAAGTGTTTGACCGGGCTGAATTTAACAGACAGAGGAATCGTCCGGAGAGTGCAGGTGCATCATGGAGTGAGGAGGAAGATAACATGCTTGATCAGGAATTTCATTCCGGTATGAGTATTTTGGAGATTGCAAAGCTACACAGCAGGACGGCAGGCGGTATCAGAGCCAGACTTAAAAAACATGGATTGATAGAATAAAAGGTATAAAATCCTTCCATTTACAGATACTATTTCCAGAAACGGAAAGTTCAGTTAACAAGTGCAGTAAATGGAGGATTTTTTATGAAAGCTACAGGAATAGTCAGAAGAATCGATGACCTGGGTCGGGTTGTTATTCCCAAAGAGATTCGTCGTACGCTGCGAATACGGGAAGGGGAACCTATGGAAATCTTTACGGAGCGTGACGGTGGGATTATTTTGAAAAAGTACTCGTATATGAGTGAACTGGCGGCACTGGCAGGAAAGTATGCAGAAGCTATGGCCCAGTCTCTGGATATGATGGTATGCATCACAGACAGGGATCAGGTGATTGCGGTGTCCGGGGGCCCCAAAAAAGATTTTCAGCAGAAGAACATCAGTGAACAGTTGGAAAAAGTAATCAGTGAAAGGGAAACAGTTGTTGCCTCCAGAGGAGATAAAAATTTCATATCTCTGACAACGGAAGATAAAGGTGGAATCACAGCTCAGGCAGTAGCACCGATTATCTGCGAAGGTGATGCTATTGGCAGTGTGATTGTGTTGAGTAAAGAACCCAATGCCAAATTGGGGAATATGGAGATGAAGCTGGTAATGACGGCTGCAGGTTTTCTGGGAAAACAGATGGAAGAATAAAGGTTTCCTGCTTCAAGTATGAATGGGAAATTCTTGAAGCAGGTTCTGTTTTCCTTTTGATATGCATTAGAGTTAATCACAGGAACTCTGATGTTCGTGGTATTCTTCCAGCGTAAGCCCGGTCAGAGAAAGATATAGTGCCAGGGATTTGCCTACATAGCGAATATGCCATGGTTCCCATCCATAACCGGTTATAAGTTCTTTGTTTTTTGGATATCTGATGATAAAGCCGTATAAAGGAGCGTGAGAAGCAAGCCATTTGCCTTCTGTCGTGGAAGCAAAGCAGTCTTCCAGCTGCAGACTCACAGAAGGACAGGACACGTCCAGTGCCAGCCCTGTCTGATGCTCACTGGCTCCAGGAGGGGCAAGATATAAATCTACATAAGATTTCTCTTTTTGTTTCAGACGGGTTTCATACAATGCTTTTTGTCTTTCATAGGAACGGTAACCGGAAATTCCATAAAGAAAAATACCCTGTTCCCTGCCGGCTGCAAATAATTTTTCAGATGCACGTACAACCGGGAGAGAAAGCAGTCTTCGTGGATCACCGGAGGGTGCATCAAACAAAATATTTGGTTCTGTCAGGCAGGGAGGGATATAGGACTCTTCCAGACGGTGGGATTTATTGACAAGTATTGAACAGTCCAGTTCAGATGTACTGGGAATAACAGTATAAAAATCCATAATAACCCTCCTCTGACATAGCATATGACGGCAGGTGAAGAAATATTAAAATTTTCCCCGGGGATTTTTTCAAAATCCCCGGGGAAAATTTTACTGCAGAGCTTTCATGCTCATTTCTTCCAGTAATTCTGACTTCACTTTATAAAGTTTGTCGGAAAGGTCAACGTATACATGGTGTGGATTTACAAGACGGCGTGTCTCAGGCCACAGTGTTTCCTGTTCCTTGCGGCAGATTGCCTGCATTTCCATGACAGAAGGAGAGGTGTATACGCAGAGTCCTTTCTGGAATACAGGAACAAGAAGTTCCCGAAGAGTGTAACTTCCGCCTTTGATTTTAGTCTTTTTCCATGTCTCCAGAGGATCAAAAATAATCATGTCTTCGTTTTCGTCAAACACTTCGTCGGCAAGGCAGATCAGATCGGCACGAATCTTGCCTGTTTCTTTATCATAGATACGATAAATGGTTTTATTGCCCGGGTTAGTAATCTTTTCTGTGTTTTCAGAAAGTTTGATTTTGGGAATAAAGTCCTTATCACCTTTATCCTTGATGGCTGCCAGCTTATAGACACCGCCAAAAGCAGGGCAGTCTTTGGAGGTGATCAGGTTCGTTCCCACACCCCAGGAATTGATCTTGGCACCCTGGGCTTTCAGGCTGTCGATCAGATATTCATCAAGATCACTGGAAGCGGAAATAATGGCATCGCCAAATCCGGCCTCGTCCAGCATTTTATATGCTTTCTTGGAAAGATAAGCCAGGTCACCGCTGTCAATACGGATACCGTAATTTTTGAAGTCCGGATATTTTTCTTTCATTTCACGGAATACCCGAATGGCGTTGGGCACACCTGAATCAAGGACATCATAGGTATCTACCAGAAGGATGCAGGCATTCGGATACATCTCCGCATAGGTCTTAAATGCAGTATATTCATCAGGAAAACTCATGATCCAGCTGTGGGCATGTGTACCTTTTACAGGAACATTGAACATTTTTCCGGTCAGAACATTGGAGGTTCCCACGCATCCGGCGATAACAGCGGCACGTGCTCCGTAGATACCGGCATCAGGTCCCTGCGCACGGCGCAGACCGAACTCCATAATGCCGTCACCCTGTGCCGCATAGACAACACGGGCAGCTTTGGTGGCAATCAGACTCTGGTGGTTGATAATATTCAGAATCGCTGTTTCTACCAGCTGTGCTTCCAGAATCGGAGCCACAACTTTCAAAAGCGGTTCCCGTGGAAATACAACAGTTCCTTCCGGTATTGCGTAAATATCACCTGTGAAATGGAAACCTCTCAGGTATTCCAGAAAATCTTCATCAAAAATTTTGAGGCTTCGCAGATAATCCACGTCATCAGGAGTAAAATGAAGATCTCTGATATATTCAATAATTTGTTCCAGACCGGCTGCAATCGCATATCCGCCGTCACAGGGATTTTTTCTGTAAAATGCATCAAAAACAACAATCTGATCCGTAGGGTTCTTAAAATAGCCCTGCATCATGGTCAGTTCGTATAAATCAGTTAACAAAGTTAAATCTAACGCTCTCATAATACGCCTCCATCTTATGGCAAATCCAAAAAGTTTTTCCTCATTATAGCATTAAAGAAAAGTAAAGTAAATGTATATTCATATGTAAATTCAGAAGGAAAAAGTATTCTTGAAAAAATTTTAAAAAAATTTGAAAAAAGTACTTGCATTTTGTTTTAACATGCTATATAATACATCTTGTCGCTGAGGTACAGACGACGACAAGATAATGGGCTATCGCCAAATGGTAAGGCAACGGACTCTGACTCCGTCATTTCAAGGTTCGAATCCTTGTAGCCCAGTTAAAAGCTCTGGATAAGCATCCAGAGCTTTTGTTGTATAATCGGAAAGTCCTTTGACTTTCCGATTATACAACAAAGCCCTCCGGGCAGGATCGCACTGCGGCGGAGAGGCATTATGTTGCTGAAAGCAACCCGCCGCAGGCGGAGAATCCTGCAAAGCAGGATTCTTTTTGTATAACAGGAAAGTGAAGAGAGGTTGAAGATGTATTTTTTTGATAGTCGGGTTCGATACAGTGAAATAGGTGAAGATAAAAAAATGACGCTGAACAGTCTTTTGAATTATTTTCAGGACTGTACCACGTTTCATTCGGCCTCGCTGGGAAGAGGGATGGAGATTTTGGAGAAAACCGGCTGTGCATGGGTACTTTCGTCCTGGCAGGTCTGTATCAATCGTTTTCCAACTTTGGGAGAAAATATTCGTGTATATACCTGGCCCTATGAATTCAGAGGATTCTATGGCAGCAGAAATTTCCGTATGCTCACAGAACAGGATGAAGTTCTGGCCTATGCGAATTCCTTATGGTCCTTTCTTGATATGAGGACAGGTCGTCCCACCCGGGTAACCCCGGAGGAAGCACAGGCGTATCCTTTGGAAGAGAAACTGGATATGGAGTATGCCCCGAGAAAAATTCTTATACCAGAAGATATGAAAAACATTGATCAATATGAAGTGAAAAAACATCATCTGGATACGAACCATCATGTGAACAATGTACAGTATGTACGTATGGCTCAGGACTACCTTCCGGCAGATTTTTGTATTGGGCAGATGAGAGCTGAATATAAAAAGCAGGCATTGTTGGGTGACAGGATCATCATCATGGTGGAGACAGCCGGAGATATTTGTACCGTTGCTTTGTGCGATGAAGAACAGAAACCATACGCAGTTGTGGAATTTCAGAAAGCCGACAGAATGAGGCAAAAACAGAATATAGAGAACGGAGAGGACCGATAAAGCAAATGATTGAATTAGGAAGAAAACAAACATTAAAGGTAGTAAAAAAAGTAGAATTTGGTGTATATCTTGGTGAAGAAGCCGGAGTAAAGGAACAGGAACGAGTGCTGCTCCCGGGAAAACAGGTGCCGGAAGGAACGGAGCTGGGTGACGAACTGTCCGTGTTTATTTATAAAGATTCCTCTGACCGGCTGATCGCCACAACCCGGGTTCCTGCACTGGAACTGCACCAGACTGCCCTTCTTACTGTGGCAGATGTGGGTAAAATAGGTGCTTTCCTTGACTGGGGACTGGAGAAAGATCTGCTGCTGCCGTTTCGTGAGCAGACCAGCCGGGTGCAGAAAGGACAGCAGGTTCTGGTAGGTCTCTATATTGATAAGAGTTCCAGATTGTGTGCAACAATGAAAGTTTATCCGTATCTCAAACAGAATTCTCCCTATGTGCCGGGCGATGAGGTGGAAGCCAGAATTTATGAGTTGAGTGATAATTTTGGTGTATTTGCTGCAGTAGCGGATCAGTACTCCGGTCTGATTCCGAAAAAAGAAGCACAGGGGACATTCCGACCGGGAGATATCATCTCATGTCGTGTGACCAGTGTGAGAGAAGACGGAAAATTGAATCTTTCTCCGAGGAAAAAGGCTTATCAGCAAATGGGTGATGATGCAGAAATGGTATTGCAGGTGCTGGAAGAATTTGCGGGTGTACTTCCCTTTGATGACAAAGTCTCTCCTGAGATTATTAAGCGGGAATTTGGACTGAGCAAAGCTGCGTTTAAACGTGCGGCGGGACACTTGTTAAAAGAAAAGAAGATTGCAATCCGGGACAGAAGAATTTATCTTGAAAGGAGATAAGAATCCTATCTCCTTTCAAGATAAAGCCTCCGGCGGATTGCAGAGGTGCGCAGACGTAGCGTGTCATGCAAAGCATGACGTGCACCTCGCAGCAAGTACGCCGAGGCGTACTTGAACTGATTAATAAAGAAAAAGACCAACCTTAAGCTGGAATATCTTGATTTTTAACACTTTTATTGATATACTATCGTTACAGTTGACGTGGAATTATAAAGGAGGATTTTCGTTGGACTCGATAGACTATTATAACCGGTATGCGGTGCCCTATTATGAAGAAACAGTAGATGTCAGCATGGAAGAAGTGATGGATCACTTTGCGCAGCTCCTGCCGGAGAACGCAGAAGTGCTGGATCTTGGGTGCGGTTCCGGAAGGGACACCATTGCGTTGGAGGAGAGAGGATTTTATGTCACTCCGATGGATGGTTCTGAAGAGATGTGTAAACTGGCAGAAGTGAATACAGATGAAGAAGTATTGCTGATGACTTATGAAGAGATGGACTTTGATGATGTATTTGACGGCATCTGGGCCTGTGCTTCGCTGGTGCATCTCACTGAAGAAGAAATGAAGGAAACTCTGGACAAGCTGGTACAGGCATTGAAAATGGATGGTATTCTTTATCTGTCAGTACATAAAGGCGACAGAGATGGTATATATAATGGAAGATATTTCCATGACTATACCAAAAAGGAATTATACGGTATGATTGAGGAGACATCCGGGCTGGAACTGATTGATATCTGGACAACACAGGATGTGCGTCCGGGGAAAAAAGACAGAATGTGGCTGAATGTTCTGGCAAGAAAGGTTGAGAGATAAAGAGTTTCGCTTTGCGAAACTCTTTTCGTTATAGAGGAGAAAATTAGTGAATTTTACACATTTACATGTCCATACAGAATACAGTCTTCTGGATGGATCAAATAAAATAAAAGAATATGTGGCCAGGGTCAAAGAACTGGGGATGAACAGCGCGGCAATCACAGATCATGGAGTGATGTTTGGCTGTATAGATTTTTACCGTGCTGCCTGCGAAGCAGGAATCAATCCCATCATGGGCTGTGAGGTATACGTGGCTCCCGGCTCGCGATTTGACAAAGAACAGCAGCATGGTGACGACCGTTACTACCATCTGGTTCTTCTGGCGGAAAATAATCAGGGCTACAGTAATCTGATGAAAATTGTGTCCGCCGGTTTTGTGGAGGGATATTACTACAAACCGCGTGTGGATATGGAGATTTTGAAAAAATATCATGAGGGAATCATTGCCCTCAGTGCCTGTCTGGCAGGAGAAGTTGCACGTAATCTTGCCCGGGGATTTTATGAAGAGGGGAAGAAAGCAGCTTTAAAATATGAATCTGTTTTTGGGAAAGGTAACTTTTTCCTGGAATTGCAGGATCATGGGATTCCACAGCAGCAGATGGTCAATCAGCAACTGGTGAGAATGAGCCGTGAGACCGGGATAGAACTGGTATGTACCAATGATGTCCATTATACGTATGCAGAGGACGCTTCTGCTCATGATATTCTGCTTTGTATTCAGACCGGAAAGAAAGTACAGGATGAAGACCGAATGCGCTATGAGGGCGGTCAGTATTTTGTAAAATCACCGGAAGAGATGGCGCAGTTGTTTCCCTATGCAAGGGAAGCCCTGGAAAACACACAGAAAATTGCAGACCGCTGTCATGTGGAGATTGAATTTGGAGTTACAAAGCTGCCCAAATACGATGTGCCTGACGGGTATACCTCCTGGGAATATTTAAATAAACTTTGTTATGAAGGTCTGGAACAGAGGTACCATCCGGTGACGGAAGAATTGAAAGAGCGGCTGAAATATGAGCTGGATACGATTAAGAAAATGGGGTATGTGGATTATTTCCTGATTGTATGGGATTTTATCAAATATGCCAGAGATCATGACATTATGGTAGGTCCGGGAAGGGGGTCTGCGGCAGGAAGCCTTGTTTCTTATACACTTGGAATCACGAAACTGGATCCGATCCGTTATCAACTGCTGTTTGAGCGTTTCCTTAATCCGGAACGAGTATCCATGCCCGATATTGATATTGATTTCTGCTTTGAACGAAGGCAGGAAGTAATTGATTATGTGGTGAGAAAATATGGAAAAGACAGAGTGGTGCAGATTGTTACATTCGGTACTCTGGCTGCCCGCGGTGTCATTCGTGATGTGGGACGTGTGCTGGATATGCCGTATGCCCAGGTGGATACCATTGCGAAGATGATTCCCAATGAGCTGAATATCACGATAACTAAGGCATTGGAAATGAACCCGGAGCTGCGCAGGCAGTATGAGGATGACCCACAGATGAAATATCTGGTTGACATGTCTAAACGTCTGGAGGGACTTCCGCGGCATACGTCCATGCATGCGGCTGGTGTCGTGATCAGCCAGAAAAATGTGGATGAATATGTACCTCTTTCCCGTGCATCGGACGGTTCCATAACCACGCAGTTTACGATGACGACGTTGGAAGAACTGGGTCTTCTGAAAATGGATTTCCTGGGACTTAGAACACTGACCGTGATTCAGAATGCCGTGAAACTGGCAGAAAAATCAACCGGGAAAAAGTTGGATATGGATCATATTGATTATAATGATCCGGCGGTGCTGAAGATGATCGGAAGCGGAAAATGTGAGGGCGTGTTCCAGCTGGAAAGTGCCGGTATGAAGAACTTCATGAAGGAATTAAAGCCGCAGAGTCTGGAAGATATCATTGCAGGTATTTCCCTGTACCGTCCGGGCCCTATGGATTTTATTCCTCAATATATTAAAGGAAAGAATCATCCGGAACAGATCCGATATGATTGTCCGCAGCTGGAACCGATTCTGGAACCAACGTATGGCTGTATTGTATATCAGGAACAGGTAATGCAGATTGTACGAGATCTGGCGGGTTATACTTTAGGCAGAAGCGATCTGGTGCGGCGTGCCATGTCGAAGAAAAAGGCTGCCGTGATGGCGAAGGAGAGACAAAACTTTGTCTATGGTAATCCCCAGGAGGGTGTACCCGGGTGCAGTGCCAATGGAATCTCTGAGGATGTGGCTAATAAAATTTTTGATGATATGACAGATTTTGCCAAATATGCCTTCAACAAATCACATGCAGCGGCGTATGCGGTGGTATCTTACCAGACAGCCTGGCTAAAATACTACTTCCCGGTGGAATTTATGGCGGCACTGATGACGTCCTGTATCGAAAATCCGTCCAAAGTATCAGAATATATTCTGAACTGCAGGCAGATGGGAATCAAGATTCTTCCCCCGGATATTAATAAAAGCGTAGGCAACTTTTCTGTAGAAAAAGCAGGTATTCGTTACGGACTGGCAGCGGTGAAGGGAATCGGAAAACCTGTGATGGAAGCAATCGTTGAAGAAAGAGAACAGCGAGGAAAATTCTCTTCACTGAAAGATTTCTGCCAGAGACTCAGCGGTAAGGAAGTCAATAAAAGAACCATTGAGAATTTTATCAAATCGGGGGCATTTGACAGTCTGGGCGGCACAAGAAAACAGTTTATGATGATTTATGTGCAGATCATGGATGGGGTCAATCAGGAAAAAAAGAATTCCATTACTGGTCAGATGAGCCTGTTTGATATCATGGGAGAGGAAGAAAGAAAAAGCTTTGAGGTAAAACTTCCAGATGTGGGGGAATACGCAAAGGAGACAAAACTGGCATTTGAAAAAGAGGTGCTGGGAGTGTATATCAGCGGTCATCCTCTGGAAGAATATGAACAGAGCTGGAGAAAGAATATTTCGGCCGTTACATCAGATTTCTATCCTGATGAGGAGAGTGGTCAGCCGCACGTGCCGGATGGATCCAAACAGATTCTGGGAGGGATGATAACTGAAAAAACAATTAAATATACGAAGAACAATAAAGTGATGGCATTTCTGACGCTGGAAGATCTGGTGGGGACTGTTGAGGTTGTAGTATTCCCAAGGGACTATGAAAAAAATGCCCATATGATGGAAGTTGATGCTAAAGTATTTATTCAGGGACGGGTGTCGGCAGAGGATGACAAGCCCAGCAAACTTATATGTGAAAAGATTTCATCGTTTGACAATATTCCCAAAGAGTTATGGATTCAGTTTTCCGGAAAAGAAGAGTATGAAAAGAAAGTTCATCGGCTTTATGAATTACTTCGGCAGTCGGACGGGGAAGATCAGGTGGTTGTATTCCTGAAAAAAGAACGTATGATGAAACGCCTTCCCGCAGCAAGGAATGTACTGATTGAAAACGCTTTATTAGATATTTTGACGAAAGAATATGGTCAGGAAAACGTGAAAGTTGTGGAAAAGAGTATTGAAAAACAGAGCCATATGCATTAAAATAAGTACGAGCGTATTAAAATAAATACAATCCGTTGAAATAGAATGAGATAGTGGAGGTAGAGTTATGGCTAATGAAATCAAGACCATCGGTGTACTGACAAGTGGCGGAGATGCACCTGGAATGAACGCAGCCATTCGTGCAGTTGTCCGTCGTGGATTAATTAAGGGTGTAAAGATGAAAGGTATCCGGAAAGGATATGATGGTCTCCTGAATGAAGAAATCATTGACATGTCTGCCAGAGATGTTTCTGATACGATCGCACGTGGTGGTACAATCTTATATACAGCACGCTGCGCAGAGATGAGAACTGAGGAAGGCCAGCAGCGTGCAGCAGAAGTATGCAGAAAGCATGGAATTGACGGCCTGGTTGTCATTGGCGGAGATGGTTCTTTTGCCGGAGCACAGAAACTGGCAAACCTGGGAATCAACACGGTAGGTATCCCGGGAACCATCGATCTGGATATCGCCTGTACAGAATACACCATTGGTTTTGACACCGCAGTAAATACTGCCATGGATGCAATAGATAAGGTTCGTGATACATCTACCTCTCATGAGCGCTGCAGTATCATCGAAGTAATGGGAAGAAATGCAGGATATATTGCACTGTGGTGCGGTATTGCCAACGGTGCAGAAGATATTCTGCTTCCGGAAAAATATGACTATGACGAGCAGAAGATTATCAATAATATTATTGAGAACAGAAAGCGCGGCAAAAAGCATCATATTATTATTAACGCAGAAGGTATCGGACATTCCAGCAGCATGGCTAAACGTATCGAGGCTGCTACCGGTATTGAGACTCGTGCTACGATTCTGGGTCACATGCAGCGCGGCGGAAGTCCAACCTGTAAAGACCGTGTATATGCCTCTATTATGGGTGCTTATGCAGTAGATCTTCTTCTGGAAGGAAAAACAAAACGTGTTGTGGGTTACAAAAATGGCGAATATGTGGACTTCGATATCAATGAAGCTCTAGCTATGCACAAAGATATTTCAGAGTATCAGTACGAAGTTGCTAAATCTCTGTCCGCAAATTACAAAAAATAAGATATCTGTTCAGGGTTGAAAGCCTGTTGGATACAGATTCATATTGCCCGGAAGGTGAATGCTAACACATAAGACAGCGGTATGCCGGATATTACGGTATGCCGCGTTTTTGTCTCAGAAAATATGTTGCTGGTCACGAATTGGACGGTAAAGAAAACTTTATTTTTCAATAACATGGAGACTGATGAGGATTGACATGATTACAAGTTCAGGTAATGCACAGGTAAAACAGATCATACAGCTGAATAAAAAGTCCAGAGAACGGAAGAAGCAGGATGTTTTTCTGGTTGAGGGGCTGAAAATGTTTCGTGAAGCACCCAAAGACCGGCTGGTGAAGACCTATGTTTCTGAAAAATTTCTTTCGGATGATGAACACAGAAAAGTACTTGAGGGTATCGAGTACGAGGTGGTGAAAGATCAGGTATTTGCTCAGATGAGTGATACTCTGACGCCACAGGGAATTCTGACCGTGGTGCGTCAGTATCATTATAAACCGGAACAGATGCTTCGCTCCGGGAAAGAGCCATTTTTTCTGGTGCTGGAAGATCTGCAGGATCCCGGCAATCTGGGGACTATTTTTCGAACTGCAGAGGGAGCAGGAGTCAGCGGTATTATTATGACCAGAAATTGTGTGGATATCTATCATCCAAAAACAATCCGTTCTACGATGGGCTCCATATATCGAGTCCCCTTTTTGTGCACAGATGATATGGATGAAATTCTGAGATGGTTCCGTGAGAACAATATCACAACTTATGCAGCACACCTTCAGGGGAAACAGATGTATGATCAGGAGCCTTATCAGAAAGGGACAGCATTTTTTATTGGCAATGAAGGGAATGGACTGACGGAAATGCTTTCGGATTGTGCTGACTGTTGGATCAGAATACCTATGGAAGGACAGCTGGAATCATTGAATGCCGGAGTGGCTGCAGGAATTCTTATGTATGAAGTGATGCGTCAGAGGAGAGGTCAGAGCGTATCAGATGGGAGATATAAATAATAAAGGAGAAATACTATGGGTAAAGAAAAAGAAGTGTTGAGTAAAAAAGAACAGCACCGACGGAAAAAGAGAAAATCAATGATAACAAAAAGTATTGTTCTGGTTATACTCCTGGCTGTGCTGGGTGTTTGTGTTTTCTTTTTAGTTCGTATGCTACGTCCGGGAACAACAACACAAAAAACGCCGATTCAGGAACAGCAGACTACCCCGGAACCAACCCCGGAGACGCAGACAGAAGGAACCGTTCCAGAAGAACCGGAGACAGAGAATACTTCTGCACAGGCAGGTCCCGGAAAGGCTGAAGCGATGGAAGAGGCGGCTCTTTTGGCAGCATCTTATGATTATGATGGGGCCATAGAGAAGCTGAACAGTATTGAAGGTGCAGCCAGTGATTCGGAGATTACGGCCAGGATTACAGAGTATGAGACAACGAGGGACAACTGTGTGCCGGTAAATATGAATGAAGTTACTCATATTTTTTATCACTCGCTGATTGTTGATCCGGATCGCGGTTTTGCCGGGGATGATTATCTGTCAGCTGGTTTCAAACAGTGGATGACAACGGTGGATGAGTTTAATAATATTACGCAGGCAATGTATGATAATGGTTATGTCCTGGTTCGTCTGCGGGATCTGGTGGTTCAGACAACAGATGCGGATGGTACCGTGCATTTTACTGCGAATCCGGATTTGAAGCTTCCGGCAGGCAAAAAAGCATTTGTAATGTCCATGGATGACCTGAGCTACTATCACAGCTATGATGGAAGAGGAATCGCTTCTAAAATCGTTCTGGATGAAAACGGAAAGCCGACCTGTGAATATGTTCAGGCAGATGGAACAACTGTGACAGGTGCATATGATTATGTTCCGCTTCTGGATCAGTTTATTGCGGAACATCCGGATGCTTCTTACAAAGGAGCGAAGGGAATGATTGCTCTGACCGGATATAACGGAATCCTGGGTTATCGTACAGATATTGCCTATAAAACGGGAGAAAATCTGACTTCAGATCAATCTGCATGGCTGGCTGCACACCCTGACTTCAATTGGGATGAAGAATGTGCACAGGCAAAAACGGTGGCAGATGGTATGAAAGCTGACGGATGGGAATTTGCCAGCCATACCTGGGGTCATATTAAAATCGGTGATGCAAGTCTGGAAAGAATTCAGACGGATACAGAAAAATGGGAAGCTTATGTAGCTCCCCTTGTCGGAGGAACAGATACTATCATTTTCGCACATGGACAGGATCTGTCAGACTGGCATGACTACAGCACAGAAAATGAAAAATTCAATTACCTGAAAAGTAAGGGATATAACTTCTTCTGTAATGTAGATTCCACTCAGTATTTCCTACAGATTCGTGACAACTATGTCAGACAGGGACGGAGAAACCTTGATGGCTATCGCCTGTGGAACGATGTCCACGGTTCCGTGAACAGAACCAGCGATCTGTTCGATGCAAGTCAGGTACTCGATCCGCGAAGAACGGATGTGCCGGCTCTATAAAAGATACTTTTTGTGATTTGTTTGGAGAGGGACGGAAAATTTTTATCATTTTTTCAGAAGCAGGCCGTTCCTTCTCAGCTAGCCGCTAACTGCGACTAAATCCTTGCTCAGGAGAGCCTGAGCAAGGAAGTCTCCGTAAGCGTCGGATCTTCGGACTCACTTTCCCCAATGCTTCTGAAAAAATGATAAAAATTTTCCTGTTTTACTCAAACAAATTCAAATGCGCTCGGAAGGTGCGTATGTTTAACACTTATTATAATACTTTTCAGTTTCGATGGCTGATATATATTATGAAAAGGTGTAACATACATATCTTCCCGGGCGCATTTTGTTTCGTTTGGAACAGAACAGGAAACTTCCTATCCTTTTTTCAGAAGCATTGGGGAAAGTGAGTCCGAAGATCCGACGCTTACGGAGACTTTGGCGCGAAGGCTTTCCTGAGCGTCAATTTAGTCGTAGTTAGCGGCTAGCTGAGGAGGAACGGCCTGCTTCTGAAAAAA
>JALERM010000095.1 GCA_022764165.1 Eubacterium sp.
TTCGAAAGATATGTTGAAGAAGAAAACAGGCGCATGGAAGAACAGGATATTGTTCTTGGAATAATATTTGATAACGAAGAGTACGACATGTTATTAGATTATTATAAGGCCTCTTTCGAATTAAAAAAAGAAGATTTGAATGATTACGTTTATGTTGAAAAGCTAAGTCATTGTAAAGAAGGTGGTGAGGATGAGTATATTAACAGGACTTATAAATTCATCCGTATGGATGGAGATCGCTGTGCAATATTTTACAGAGATTACTAAATGATAGAAGATTTACAAAGATTCTTAACGGCGCAGGAGGGTAAAACTATACATGGTAACACCTTGTATGAACAAGCCCTGATTGAAATCAAAGAAGGGAAGCCCGATTTTGAATGTTGGGTAAGGTATGTATATCCTCAGTTGAAAAGGTCTGGTACAAGTAAACTCACAGACTTCTATGGCCTCAACGGTCGTGAAGAGGCAAAAGCTTACATTGAGCATCCCATCCTCAGAGAAAGATTAATAAGAGCTTTTCAAGTCCTGTTGGATAGTGATAAGTCTGTTTATGAGGTGTTCAGTAACTTAGGTGTGCTAAAGATACGTACTTGTGCCTTACTCTTTGCTTCTATAACGGACGAGCCTGTTTTTAAACAACTTATTAGGAAATATCATTGGTAATATGGAGTTAACATTTGAGAATTGTTAATTTGTCACCACTTTCAATCAAAACAGATTAGAAGAGCCTTCAAGGATATTTTATACAATCAGACGCATATTTTGTACAAATCAGATTATTAATGCTTGGTTTTCTCAAATAATCGTCTTATTTTTGCAGCATAATTACAAACTAAAATACTTTAAATATGGAAAATCTGAATGAAAGAGCTGCTAATTATGCAGCAGAAAAGGTAAATGAATTGTTGGCTAAGGCAATTGCTCAGGCATATGCTGATGGTTATCGTGATGGATATAAAGAACGAGATTTTGAAATAGAATGCTTGAATATCCTTGGAGAAGAAGCCACTGTTTTTAATCTTGGCCTACCAAGTGGTACATTGTGGACGCTCAAATATTTAGAGGATAACCAAAAAAAGAAGAAGTATCTTCCTTATGCGAAAGCAGCAAAGTTGGGGTTGCCTACTAAGGAACAAGTGGAAGAATTGATTGAGAATTGTAAATGGCAAGGAGAATTTAGTTCTACTGGCATGTCTTTTTACGGTGCCATATGCATTGGTTCGAGCGGAAATAGTATCTCTTTCCTTTCATCTGGATATAAGGAAGATGACAAAATGGTTGGTGTACCACATTATGGTGGTGGAAATGCATATTTCTGGATTCAAGACGAAGAAGATGGTGATGAAAAAAATGCAGTAAGAATCTATGATGTAGAGGGTGGAAAACCCAAGATGGAAATAGTTAAAATCTTCTCTGGTTACAAACTTCCAGTTCTAATCGTGCGACAAAAGTAAATCGTTTTAATAGCATGAGTTTTAAAGTGAGGTTATGAATATTTACTTTATATGCCCTAAAATCTTTAACACGAGTAGTTTCCATACTATTATCGAGTTACTGAAAGTCAGGATCATTCTGAATTTGATTCCGAAAGATGCAGGAATCAATTCTGAGAACTATATTGATGGTGAATTATTTGAGGATATCTGTTATGAAGATCTTTCATATATTCCAGTCAAACCAAGATATAGCTACATTTCCAAAGTGACTCATGAGATATGTAATTATATTATCCCCGATGGTTATTCTGATATTCTTGGCTATATTAACGAAGATAGTAACATGCCATTCCCCCAGAGTAAGACCAGTGATTTTATAGCTAATCTGAAAGATTTAGATGATCCCAATATATTGATCTTCTTCGATACCAAAATCTCAGATATTGCCAGAAATATTTATAAGGAATTGTTCAAAGTCTTTCAGTCACGAGAAATGGAAAATAGAATTCCAATTCTATTGTTGAGGTCTTGGGCTTCATATCCAGAAGGGAATATAGTTAATATCCTGAGGAAAATGACTAAAGAAGAAAAGCAAAACATGCATTGGATAATAAATGATCACGGAACAAAACAATATAAAAGTTATAGTGAATTGACCGCAGCTGAAAAGCAAAAGTTCTGCGGATTTAATTTTAATCCTATCGACCTTAAAGATATGCGAGGGAGATATTATTACTATCCTCAAGGAGACCCACTTTGCTATTTGTACTACGCGAAAAGACATCTAATTATATTTAATTATGACGACTTAGAAGTCAAGATAGAAATGGCTCGGCAACTATTTACTAAAGAAGCGCAGCATATATTGAACGAAAAAGTAGAAGAAATAGAAGAAGAAAGAAGGCAAGCCGAAGAAGAAAGAAGACTTGCCGAATTAGAAGATTGGCTTTATCGTGATGATACTGATTATGACCGTGAAACCTATTATGCATTAGGTGGTGAAGATTATGATAGATTCAGAGAAGAGGGTGGCAATATAGATGATATGATGGATGGACTTGGCTTCTAATGTAACAAAGATAGTAATCCGTGTCGATTTCATACACTAAGATGCATATTTTGTACAAATGTCTTGTACTGATATAGGTAGACACATTTA
>JALERM010000099.1 GCA_022764165.1 Eubacterium sp.
CCGGGGGACGGGTTCATAGCCACTATTGGTGGCTATGAACCCGTCCCCCGGTCACTTCCAGTTGGGAGGAAATGATAATGAGCCACGATAATAAAAGAAGTATTTCCCTGTACAGCTATCAGGATGAATATTATGATGGAAAATTAGATCTGGAAGGATGCCTTCGTGAAACTGCGAAAACAGGTGCCACAGGTGTTGAGCTTCTTGCAGAGCAGATGATCAAGAAATTCCCGAATCCGATTGAAGATGAAGCTTTCCGTGCAAACTGGTTTGCCATGCTTGACAAATACAATCTGGTTCCATCCTGCTATGATGCGTTCCTTGAAAATCGTATTTTCTCCAATCGTACCCTGTCTCTGGGCGAGCAGGTAAATATGATGAAGAGAGACATTCGTCTTGCACATCTTCTTGGTTTCCCTGTACTGCGTACCCTGGTTTCCACACCGATGGACGTAATCGAGGGAAGTTTGGACTATGCGGAAGAAATGAATGTAAAAATCGGTCTGGAAGTTCATGCACCATTCTCCCTGAACTCAGGATGGCAGATGGATATATGGAAATGATCAACAGAACAGGAACCAAATTCAGTGGTCTGATGGTAACCTCTCAAGCATCTCCTATGGCCCAGCAGCTTGCAGGCATGTCAGTGGGACTGGCAGCAACGGCTGTTTCTGTGCTTGCGCTGTTCAATGCGGCAGGTCGTGGGGCTTCTCCTTCTTCTGAATGTCCGGGAGGAAAATTATGAAATCTTTTTTGTGGGGATTTCAGTAATGGGAATCTGCTTCGGCTCCCTGATGGGTGTATATCCCGGGTTTACGGCGGATCAGTTTGGTACAAAAAACAGCAGTGTGAACTATGGAATCATGTTTATCGGTTTTGCCGTGGCCGGAATCCTTGGACCCACAATCGTCAGCAAGATTGTATCTGCCTATGGGATTTATACAAAGGCCTTCTATGTTGCAGCAGGCCTTGCAGCGGCAGGAATTATCTTATCGGGTATTTATCAGAAATTGAATAAAAAATAATTGAAAAAAAGTGTCAGTAAGTAAAGGGATTCAATGTAATCTTATCGTTTACTGACATTTTTTATAATATTATATTGACATCTAATATTATATGATATATAGTATTAAATATAAAATAATATTAAATATTAAATGATATTATAAAGCAAAACACAGATATGTTTTGGTATGTGAAAGAAAGGATGCGCAGTTATGGTTTTTAATACAGGTGCGGCTCTTCTGGATGCGATTGTTCTGGCTGTTGTGTCCAAGGAGAAGGAAGGCACATATGGGTATAAGATTACTCAGGATGTGCGGCGTGTGATTGATGTCTCCGAATCGACACTGTATCCGGTACTGCGGAGGCTGCAGAAAGATGATTGTCTCATGGTGTATGACATGGAATTTGCAGGAAGGAACCGGAGATACTATAAGGTGACAGACAGAGGAAAAGAACAGCTGAAGATGTATGAGTGGGAGTGGAAGAATTATTCCGACCGGATTACCAGCCTGTTTGAGGGGAGGATGTAGCAGATGGACAGAAAAGAATTTATGAGACAGCTTGCAGTGCTGCTGAGGGATTTGCCGGACAGCGAGCGGATGGAAGCCATCCGGTATTATAATGATTATTTTGATGAGGCAGGCCCGGAGAATGAATCACAGGTGATTCAGGAACTGGGAAGTCCGGGAAAAGTTGCCGCACAGATACGGGCGGACGGAGGCCAGATTACGGAAGAGGAACAGGTGGAGAATCCGCTTCAGGAAATACCAAATCCCTCTTCAAATACAACCCGCCAGAGAGGAACAGGAAAGTGGGCGCTGATTATTATTCTGGTTGTGTTTGCCTCTCCTCTGATTCTGGGAATAGGCGGAGGAATCTTTGGTGTTTTGCTTGGAATCCTTGGTACTGTTTTCGGAATTCTGGTTTCTCTGCTGGCAGCCGGCGCAGGACTGGTTGGCGGCGGAGTTGCCCTGATGGTTAAGGGTGTGATCCGGTTGATATCTTCACCGGCTTCCGGGCTTCTCAGTATTGGAGGCGGTATGATTTCCCTGGCGATTGGTATTTTTGCAATTATGCTGCTGTTGTGGGCAGGATTTCGCCTGCTTCCCAGATTGATTCGGGCAATTGTGAATTTTATATCCCGATTGCTTCATAAAAGAAAGGGGGCTTCGGAAACATGAAGAAATGTATGAAAATACTGGCGGCAGCAGGAGGTGTTTTTGCCGGAGTTGGTCTGATCTTTCTCATTGCCGGTCTGATTCTTTCCGGCGGCAGTATTGACTGGGAGGATGTATTTTCTATCAATGGGAAAGACTTGTTAAAATATAATATCAGACTGGGTGACGACAAAGAGGCTCAGGAATGGGATGAAGACTTTGTCGAAGATTCCGGTGACTGGAAATGTACAACGGTTTCAGGAGTCAGAAATCTGGATATCGAGATGGCTGTGGGTGATCTGCAGATCACTACCCATACGGGAAAAGATATTAAGGTGTACGTTGATCAGTCTGACAGCAGAACGGAAGTTAACCAGGATGGGGATGAACTGGAGATTCGGGTGAAGAACCGATGGTGGGAAGATAAGGATAGAAAAGTAAGAATCCGTATTCCGGAGGATTATGTATGGAAAGAAGTAGATTTGGATCTGAAAGCTGCCAACGGACTTGTCGAATCTTTGAAAGCCAAAGAACTGTCTGTGACAGTGGGAGCTGCATCTCTTGAGATGACCGGAAAAGTGGAAGCAGAAACCAGTGAATGGTCTCTGGGTGCAGGTAGTATCGATGTGAAGCAACTGGTTTCTGATGATATCTCTGTTCAGTGTGCCGCAGGAGAAGTTGTACTGGGGCTGGACGGAGAAGAGGAAGATTATTTCCTGGATGGTGAAGTGAGTGCAGGAAGCCTGTCTTTTGGGAATAATTCCTGGGATGGCGTAGGTCAGGATGTGCAGTATGGAAATAAAAATGCAAAGCACAGGATCGATGCGGAATGTGCTGCAGGAAATATAGAAATTATAATGAATCATGATACAATGAATCATGAAAATAAAAACGGAGGTATTCATCATGAGTGACAAGAGATTATATCGTTCATCAACTAACAGTATGATTTGTGGAGTATGTGGAGGAATCGGTGAGTATTTTAATATCGATCCGACACTGGTAAGACTGGCATGGGTGCTGTTTTCTTTCCTGGGAGGTGCAGGAATACCGGCATACATCATTGCAGCCATCATTATTCCCAGATAAGAACCTTGTGAAAACTGAATAAAACGGTAAAAAAAGGTCATACTCCAAAGGAAAGAGAGGAGTGTGACCTTTTTTATGTCCAAAAAGAAAAAACCAGATTTTGAAAATATGTCCCGGGAAGAACGAATGAAGTATGAGATTGCAGAAGAGCTGGGGCTTCTGGACCGGGTGCTGGAGGATGGATGGAAAACCCTGTCCGCAAAGGAGACAGGGCGTATCGGCGGTCTTGTGACAAGAAGAAAACGGGAAGAGCAAAACCGTTAATTTTTCAAGTCCTGGTAAAGCTCCATCCAGGTTTCTGCCAGAATCCTGTTTCCCAGAGAGGTCAGGTGAATACCGTCAACGGTAATCTGACGGACTCCATGGATGGAAGCCGCATGATTTAAAATTTCATTTGCCGGAAGAAGTGCGGCATCAAAACGCAGTGCCAGATTCCGAATGATGGAACTTTCCATTTGCAGATAAGGCTGCCAGTTCTGATACTCCTGAGGGATGGAGAAGAGAAATGGTTCTATCAAAATCAGCCGGGCGTTGGTCCGTAAAGACAGAAATTCCAGAAGCTCCGTATAATATTGTGAAAATTCATCAGGAATGCGGTGATGACTGGTGTATACTTCCACTGGAATATCATTAATACCTGCCAGCAGGGAAATGATATCCCAGTGTTTCTCAATTCCATCCCGTTTCAGCATGCGAAGCACCTGTTCCACAGTAAATCCGTCGTGTCCCCGGTTGCAGAGGATACACTGGTCTGCTGCTGTCATTTCTGCAAGGACAGATACATATCCTTCGCCTAAATTTGCAGGATCGAACAAATGCCCTGCATCTGTAATGCTGTCACCCAGAAAAAGGCAGTTAGCCATAGAAATTCCCCCCGTCAGTTAAGCAATGTTTCAAGATTCAATTTGAGAATACGGTCAATTTTTAGTGCAGAGCTGGCACGGTAGTTATAAGCGGCTGATTCGAAAAGTACGTATAAATCATCGCCATCCACATATATTTGTTCCAGCTTTTCCGGAAAGTACATCTTCTTGATTACAGCATCCTCTTCCAGCAGTTTCTGCAGAGAATTGTTAAAAATCTGCAGTTTGGAAGGAAAAATACCGTACGAATGTGAAAATATAAGCTTTCCTTTGTAGAATGCTACTCCCTGTGCCTGTTCTGTGATGACACGCATATCATAGGGAAGCGCAATCGGTGTAATGGAGTCAGAACGTTTCAGAGAGTCGGCCGGAATCTGAGTAGCCAGGGTACCGTCTTCCGTGATGAGATATTCTTCCATGACACTGGCAGTATTTTTAGTGTAATATCCTACATAAAGCGAATTATCATAGTAGGTCAGAAACGAACAACGGGATATCGAGTACAGGTCATAAGACTGGGCATATATAATAGGTTCATGCTTATCCTGAAAAGAATATTCTTTCAGCTGTGCCAGGGAAATAGCGTTAACCTGTGGGATACCACGGGACATTCCGGCAATCCAAAGATTCTGATGAATCGGATCATAGGCCAGTCCACCTACGTGGGATTTATTACGAAGAACGATCTCTTTGATAAATTCGTGGCTTTTTTTATCAATCAAGTATAACACAGAATTGTGAGTTTTGGATCCGCAGTATGCACTTACGATCAGATAATCTTCTGTGACTGCCAGCCCCTGAGGGGTCATGGAAGTGCAGATGGCAGAAGAATTCTTCTCTTCAAATACCTGAGTCTCTGTGGACAGAAGACCGGGCACCACATAGGTTCCGTAATCAATCTCCGCGGCACGGCCATTAAAGGCAGCTGCTTTTACTTCAGGCATCAAAGCAAGAAAAAAACGATGATTTTTCAGATCATATAGGGGTTCTGATGTGGTTACCGTGGACGTGGGTTCCGGTTCATGATTCACACGGTAGACGAGAATATAATAAAAATAAGCAGACCCGATCAGCACGAACAGTGCAAAGAACAACAGTAGTAGGGTTTGCTTAATTTTCTTTTTGGTGTGTGATGATTTTTTTTTCGTAGTTGATCCTTTTTCTTTCATGTATTTACTCCTGATGCTTACTGGTATTATGATAGCTTATTTTCTGGAAAAAAACAAGGATATTCACTGGGAAAATGAGGAAGGGCCGGAATCCCTTTCGGGATACCGGCCAATATGAAAAAGGAAATCTAAAAATAACTGTAACCACATATAATGAGGGGGGACGGGAGATTGTATCTAATCTCCCGTAACAAAGTGTGGTTTGCTTTGTTGAGTATTATCATACATGGTAAATGTGACAAAAGTGTGTTCCCAGCCTAAAGCATTTATAAATTTTCATAAATAAAACAAAAGAGATTCTTACGATTTTATACAGAGACTGCGGCAGCGGTTCAGACAGGCGAATATTTCCTGCCTGCGCGGCATTGCCAGATTGGGGGCAACCCGTCCTCCTTCTGCCAGCAGTTCCAATCCCTGAGTGTCCAGTTTCTGCATAATCATCCCAACAGCCTCCTGCATGGTCATTTTTCCGTTAAAAATGGATAACTGAGCAAAACGGAAAAGGGAAGACAGAGCATTGACCTGTTCCGGATCAGCAATTTGTTCTACATAGCGAAGATCAATGGACTCATGATTAACGAGAATACTTTCCATACCCTGAGTTTTCATTTTCGTGCGCCGCTCTTCACGGAATCCGGCATCCGGGTAAATCTTCCGGTTGAAATCAGGCTGCAGTTTTTCCGGCACGGAAGGCTGGATGGCCGGGAATGCTGCTGCTTCTTTTTTGGCAAATGCCGTGATATCCGTGGGTCTGTAATGATCCATCTGAATAATAGTATCTGCAGGATGAAAATAGGAACCGGAGCTTCCTGCCACAAGGATAGTGGAAATCCCTTTTTCCCGGGCAAGCCATTGTACCCTCTCAATAAATGGAGTGATGGGTTCCTGACTGTGATGAATAACCCGCTGCATCAATTCATCACGAATCATAAAATTAGTTGCACTGGTATCTTCATCAATCAGCAGCAGATGACTGCCTGCCTCCATGGCTTCGATTACATTGGCGGCCTGAGAGGTACTTCCACTGGCATCCTCCGAACAGAAGGAAGAGGTGTCCTTTCCATTGGGAAGATCATTGATGAAAAGTGAAATATCCGTATTTTTAATGCTGCGTCCATCCTCTGCACGAATTTTCACCGCATCCTCATCTGTGATTACATATTCGCGACCATCCCCGGCAATATGGTTATAGACACCAAGCTCCAGTGCCTTCAGAAGGGTGGATTTACCGTGATACCCTCCCCCCACGATCAGGGTGATTCCTTTGGGAATACCCATTCCTTTCATTTCCCCATAGTGTGGGAGCGACATTGTAACTTCCAGTGAGACCGGAGACAAAAAAGGAATCCCCTGCTTCATAGGGCGGGGAGAAATACCGGATTCTCTCGGGAGAATGGAACCGTTGGCGACAAAAGCCACCAGTCCCCGTTCTTTTAACTGAGAACGGATGTAAGTCTGGTCTTCGGCAAGATGGCAGTTCTTCTCCAGGTCCTTTGCATTAAGATTCTTGTAATACAGAGCTCTGCTGACGCAGTCCGGAAGAAAATCAAAAAATATTTTAATCAGTTCCTGTGAGTTAATCGTTCTGCCGTTTGCGGGGAACCCTACTTCCAGCCGGACAATCAAATTCCCTGTGGAAGCATCCAGCGTACAGGCAGTACGTTCCAGAACTTCCTGTCGGCAGCAGGTAATGGCAATCAACCCACTCTTACCGGATCCTTTCGCCTTGAAATTATACCGGTCAATCTGCCTGTGAAACTGCCGAATCAGATAATCCTGCAGTGCAATGCGGGTTTCTTTCGTATGATAAAGTTTCTGTGGAAAACCTGCCTGCTTACCACTGACCCGGATACTGATTTTAGAAGGTGCTGCAAACGGATCACCCTGCACATGATCAATGGAAAGCGTATATCCCGGGAAAGAATATACACCGCGGGTTTCCTTATAAGCTGGATAACTTTTCCTGTTAATCTGCAAAAGTAGATGACGCAGATCCTCTGATGAATTCATATATAAAACCTCCTTGTTGTTTTTTGGGGAAAAGGAACGGCCTGCTTCTGGAAAACAGGATAGGAAGTTTCCGTCCCTATTCAAACGAATTACAAAAAAGTATAGCAATTGGAAATTAATTGTGCAAGTGTATCTTTCGTGTTAGAATTGGGTGTAGCTGTTTAGTATTTCAGTGACAAGAATGAATGGTAACAATTGAGAAAAGGAGTATTGAATAAAGATGGAAATAGAAAGAAAATATCTTGTAAAAGACCTTCCGGAGAATCTGGAGCAATATCCGCATAAGGAACTGGAGCAGGCTTATCTGTGTACAGAACCTGTAGTTCGGGTGCGCAGGGAGGAAGAAGAGTATGTTTTGACGTACAAATCAAAAGGTCTTATGGTTCGTGAGGAGTATAATCTTCCGTTGACGCGTGAGGCATATCTGCATCTTTTGGAGAAAGCAGATGGCATTGTGATAACGAAAACCCGGTATGTCATTCCGGAGAAGAATAATTTGCATATTGAACTTGATATCTTTCATGGGAAACATAGTGGACTGATTCTGGCAGAAGTGGAGTTCCCTACAGAAGAAGAAGCCAATCAATATTGTCCGCCGGACTGGTTTGGGGAGGATGTAACTCTTTCTACTCGCTATCATAACAGCAATCTCAGCAGAGAAAAAGAATAAACATTTGCATTTACCAATCCTAATTATTTGAAATTTAATTTAAAATGAGAAATTGCAAAATATTGGATTGTTCCATTTCTGCTGTAACTGCGGTAATCTAGTAGATAGAAAAGAAAGGAGCGAGACTATGGATTACAAGCGGATGAATGAATTTCGGTTGTTAGGTCTGACCATTGCATATTATCGTAAACTGCGTGGCATGACACAGGCCGATCTGGCAGAGGCTACACAGTTGAGCCGTACACATATCAGCAATATAGAAGCACCAAATGGCAAAACATCTATTTCGCTGAATAAACTGTTTGATATCGCAGAGGTACTGGAAGTACCGATGAAAGATTTGTTCGATTTTCGGGATAAGTAAAAGAGGTGACTGGGGGACGGGTTCATAGACACGAACAGTGTCTATGAACCCGTCCCCCAGTCACCTCTTTCTCAATTATTCCGCAGGCATTTCCTTACGGATTTCTTTTGTTCTGATTTCTTTGCAGATGTCATCGATGAACTGCTGAAGTGGTTTCACTCCTTCGTCTCCGGCAAAGCGGCTGCGGACGGAAACAGTATTGTCTGCTTCTTCCTGCTGTCCTACAACCAGCATGTAAGGCAGTTTGTCCATACGTGCTTCACGGATCTTAAAGCCGATTTTTTCGGAACGGTTATCTACGGTTGCATCGATACCGTTGGCTTTCAGTGCTTTCAGAACTTTTTCAGCATAGTCGGTGTATTTTTCGGAAATCGGAAGTACACGTACCTGTTCCGGACACAGCCAGGTCGGGAATTTGCCGGCATATTTTTCAATCAGCCATGCCAGTGTTCTTTCATAGCATCCCAGAGAAGTTCTGTGAATGATATAAGGACGAACTTTGTTTCCGTTCTGATCAATATAGGTCATATCAAAGTTTTCAGCGATTGCACAGTCAAGCTGAATGGTGATCATGGTATCTTCTTTTCCATATACATTTTTGGCCTGAATATCAATCTTCGGACCATAGAAAGCAGCTTCTCCGTCTGCTTCTGTAAACGGAACATTTTTTTCACGCAGTACTTCGCGGAGTGCGTTCTGTGTGGACTCCCAGTATTCGTCATCACCCAGGTATTTTGCTTTATTATTCGGATCCCATTTTGACAGACGGAAGGTAACATCCTCTGCCAGACCCAGAGTATCCAGAACATAGTATGCCAGATCCAGGCAGCCTTTCAGTTCTTCTTCTGCCTGATCCGGGCGGATAACCAGATGACCTTCGGAAATCGTAAACTGGCGGACACGGGTCAGACCATGCATTTCTCCGGAATCTTCGGCACGGAAGAGGGTAGAGGTCTCACCCATACGGTATGGAAGATCACGGTAAGATTTCTGTGAATTCTTATATACATAATACTGGAATGGGCAGGTCATTGGACGAAGAGCAAATACTTCTTTGTCAACTTCTTCATCGCCCAGTACAAACATACCGTCTTTATAGTGATCCCAGTGACCGGAAATCTTGTAAAGATCGCTCTTAGCCATCAGAGGTGTTCTGGTACGTACATAGCCCCATTCATTATCTTCCAGATCTTCAATCCATCTCTGCAGCTTCATGATCATTTTGGTTCCTTTAGGAGTGAACAGCGGGAGTCCCTGACCAACAACGTCTACAGTTGTGAACAGTTCCATCTCGCGTCCCAGTCGGTTATGATCCCGGCGTTTGGCATCTTCCATACGCTCCAGATGAGCCTTCAGGTCTTCTTTCTTATTGTAAGCAGTTCCGTAAATACGCTGCAGACGAGCTTTATTGGAATCTCCTCTCCAGTAAGCCATAGAAGAAGAAGTCAGCTTGAAAGCTTTAATTCCTTTTGTGGACATTAGATGAGGACCTGCACACAGGTCAACAAAGCCGCCCTGATCGTAGAAGGAAATTTCAGAACCTTCCGGAAGATCCTGGATCAGTTCTACCTTGTAAGGCTCTTCTCTTTCTTCCATATATTTAATAGCTTCTTCTCTTGGAAGAGTAAATCTTGTAATAGAATGACCTTCTTTGATGATTTTCTTCATTTCTGCTTCGATTTTGTCCAGTGCTTCACGGCTGAAGCTTTCGCAGTCGAAGTCATAATAAAATCCGGAATCAATGGAAGGACCGATTGCCAGTTTGGCATTCGGGTACAGTCTTTTCACTGCTTCTGCCAGAACGTGGGAGGCAGTATGACGGTAAGCTGCTTTTCCGGCTTCGTCATTGAATGTGAGAATGCTCAGAGTGCAGTCTTTATCAACAACGGTACGAAGGTCAACAACTTCGCCATCGATTTCTCCTGCACAGGCAGCTCTTGCCAGTCCTTCACTGATATCTTTGGCAATATCATAAACGGACATGGACTGTTCATATTCTTTCTGGGATCCGTCTTTTAATGTAATAATCATGATCGTCGTTCTCCTTTTCGCTTGAATGTTATAATGGATAAGTATAAATGATTACAGATACAGAAAAAGCCCGTCTCTTCCGGCTCTTTCTGCCGAAAGGGACGAGCATATCAACTCGCGGTTCCACCCTCTTTGGTGCATCTGTGCACCCGCTTCATTTGATGATAACGGAATCACCGTGCCGTATTAGGGCCGCTCCGAGGTGGTCTTCAGACAATAATCAGGCAGGATGTTCGCACCATCTCATCCCTCTCTGGAACCGTTTTACTGCTTACTCTTCTCTTCAACGCTTTATAATGGATATTATAGCATCGAGAAATGCTTTGTCAAGCTTGAAAAATAAGTTGCTGTTCATTATGATATATTCAAGATATAAAAGATATAACTAATTTCATGAAAAGGAATTACTATTATGGTGTTGTTGAGAGAACGTGTGGGGAAACTGATTGAAACAATCGGTGAAATGATTTATGAAGAAAAAATACCTGTCCGTGAATACCGTATGAAAAAAACAGACGGAAGAGAATTGAATCCGGAAGGATTAGATGTTTCGGACTGGGAAGTTATGACGAATCGCCAGATTTGGGGAGGTCACCGGGAAACTGTTTTGACAGATTCTGCTGAACCGGGTGAAAAATTTTGTATTCTGCTCTCGGCATTTACCGGAGACAATAATTTTTCTCTGCTGCTTGATTCGGAAATCAAAGTTACAGGAAAAGAGATTTATCAGTATTACTGGGATGTGAGAGTACCTTATGAAGCAGCCAGTCTTCAGTCTGCGGATTCAGACGATCGTATAGTAACAATTCAGGCTCTTAACGAATCGCTTAATTTGGTTGATCTGCGTAGACCGTATTCAGAAGCATTTTATCAGTCCATTGAAAAAGCAGAACAGTATTTGCAGGAAAATTATTATGAAAAATATTGTGGAAACTCGAAACATACTGTTTATGCCGTGGGTCACACTCATATCGATCTTGCATGGCTTTGGACTTTGCGTACAACAGCGGATAAAACTGTCCGGAGTTTTTCCACTGTACTTGAACTGATGTGTCGTTATCCGGAATATAAATTTATGCATACACAGCCGCAGGAATATCGTTATGTGAAAAATAATGCCCCGGAAATTTATGAACAGATAAAACAGCGGGTGGAAGAAGGAAGATGGCAGCCGGAAGGCGGTATGTGGGTCGAAGCAGACTGTAATCTGACATCCGGGGAATCGCTGGTTCGTCAGTTTTTATATGGCTGCAGATTCTTTCAGAAAGAATTTAATAAAAAATGTGAAATCCTGTGGCTGCCGGATGTGGTACGGAAACCGAACACTTTACTACATATAATGGCATGATGAATCCCTCTCATGTTATGGGAGGATGGCAGCGATACAGCCAAAAAAACTTAAATCCGGACATTCTGATGTGTTATGGATATGGTGACGGCGGAGGTGGTCCTACCGTTGAGATGCTGGAAAATCAGCGCAGGCTTTCCAAAGGAATTCCCGGTGTCCCTAAAACAAAACAATGTCTGCCCACTGAGTTTTTCCATGAGCTGGAAAGACAGGTTCAGGGCAATCGTTATCTGCCGGAGTGGAATGGGGAGTTGTACCTGGAATATCACAGGGGTACTTACACAACCATGGCAAAGAACAAACGATATAATCGCAGATCTGAATTTGCCTATGAAAATCTGGAATTTTATTCTGTTCTTGCAAACAGGCTTGCGGGAGCAAAATATCCGGAAGAAGAACTTCGGGAAGGTTGGGAAACCATTCTCAGAAACCAGTTCCATGATATTATTCCCGGTTCTTCTATCAAGGAAGTTTACGATGAATCATGGGAGGAATATGAAAAAATTCTCGGCACGGCAGATGCACTCATTGATCAGATGACAGAGGCGGCAGCCGGAGCAATTGAAGGAAATCGAGGAGATGTTGTTGTATTTAACCCCAATGGAAGTTCGGCAGAATCACTGGTAGTATTGAACGGATTATCAGATCAGACCAGAGCTCTGAAAACAGAAGAAAAAACATTCCCTGTTCAAAAAACAGAGGATGGATGGATCGCTATGGCAATTCTGAAATTGTACAGTATCTGTACTTTTATCCGGATCAGTATCGTTTTGATATTCGAAATGAAATTGACTGGGCAGAAGACCACGTTCTTTTAAGGGATTACTTCCCTGTTGATATTCATACCAATGAGGCCACATTTGATATTCAGTATGGCAATGTAAAACGTCCCACCCATTATAATACTTCCTGGGATTTTGCCAGATTTGAAGTATGTGCACACAAATGGATTGATGTTTCAGAAGATAATTATGGAATCAGTGTTTTGAACAATTGTAAATATGGTTATAGTGTGCACGATAGTGTTATTGGTCTTACGATGCTGAAGAGCTCCAGTTATCCGAATCCTGATGCTGACAGAGGTCATCACACATTCAGCTATTCCTTCTGCCTGCATGAAGGAGATTTTAGAGATGGAGACATCGTATCAAAAGCATATGCATTCAATAATCCCTGTAAAGCAGTAACCAAGCAGGAAAAAACGGAAAAGGGAATGGAGTCGGCAGCGTCTTTGATTTCTGTTGATGAACCGAATATTGTCATTGAAACAGTTAAGAAAGCAGAAGATAGTGAAAGCCTGATTGTCAGATGTTATGAGTGCTTTAATCGGCGTACGAAAGTAAACATGAAAATCGGTATGCCGGTGGGCAAGGTATGTGTGGTAAATCCTCTGGAAGATCAGATTCTTGAGAAATTGGAAATAGAAGAGGGAATCGTTTCTTTTGTGATGAAACCTTATGAAATCCAGACATTAAAATTGATGTAGGAACTATTATAGTTTGTCTAAAGAAAGGATAAAAAAATGAACAGAAAATATCAGATTGATACACAGGAAAACAGAGCTTTTTTGAAAGAATTGAGAGATGATCTGCTGCGGTTTGGTCATAGATTTCCATCTGAGCAGGGAGGTTCTTATTATCTGGGGGATGATGGAACCCCATGGAAAGATCGAAATCGTGAGACATGGATTACCTGCCGGATGTGCCATGTATACAGCATCGGTTCATTTCTTGGACACGAGGGAAGTGAGAAGTTGGTAGATGAGGCACTGAAAGGACTGAAGGGAGAACTTCATGATGAGGAACATGGAGGATGGTTCGCAGGACGTACCGCTGAAGATAGGATTGTTCCCAATAAACAGTGCTATGCTCATGCATTTGTGATTCTGGCTTCATGCTCCGCTTTGCTGGCAGGACGGGAAGGAGCAAAAGAACTGTTGAAAGAAGCTCTGGAGCTGTATGATCTTCGGTTCTGGAACGAGGAAGAAGGGCTGGCCTGTGATACCTGGAATACTGAATTTACAGTCCTTGATGATTATCGTGGAATCAATGCCAATATGCACACCGTAGAGGCATTTCTGGCTGTAGCTGATGTGACAGGAAATGAGATCTACCGGAAAAGAGCAGGAAGAATTATTGAGCGTGTCATTGGCTGGGCTGAAGAAAATGCATGGAGAATTCCAGAGCATTTTACAAAAGAGTGGCAGCCGGATCTAGAGTGCAACAAACAGCAGCCGGATGATCCATTTAAACCATATGGGGCAACTCCGGGTCATGGAATCGAGTGGGCAAGGCTGATTGTGCAGTGGGCACTTTCTACCTATAAAAATACACCGGAAGCAGCAGAAAAATATATTAATGCAGCAGAAAATCTGTTTAACCGGGCAGTGGCAGATGCCTGGAATGTGGATGGTGCCCGCGGTATCGTATACACCACAGACTGGGAAGGAAAACCGGTGGTACATGATCGGATGCACTGGACTCTGGCAGAGGCAATCAATACGGCGGCAATTCTTTATCATCTTACACAAAAGACGAAATACAGTGATGATTATGCAGAATTTATGGAGTATCTGGATGAGGAAGTTCTGGACCATGTGAATGGTTCCTGGTTCCATCAGCTGGATCAGCACAATCATCTGATGGGAACCGTATGGCCGGGGAAATCAGATATTTATCATGCTCTGCAGGCAACATTGATCCCCTATCATACGCCGGAAGTATCGATTGCTCTGGCTGTGAAAGAGAATAAATAGAAAATATGAATGAAAAAGAATCCTGCTTTGCAGGATTCTTTTTCATTATAGGGGCAACCTCATTTTCAGAAGAAAAATCAGCGGGAAAATCTTTATATTTTCTTAATGCCACAATGAATTTCTTTATACAAACTTTAAATGGTAAAAATGATAATAAAGCTACAGCGTTTTAGGAAGCGTTCTTGATTTGGCAAAGGAGAGTGTGGTAAAAATGAAGTCGATTCTGCTGATAGGATTAGGAAGATTTGGAAAGAATATTGCATTGAAACTGCATGAACTGGGACATGAAGTCATGGCAGTCGATAAAAAAGAAGAAAGGGTGGAAGAAGTTCTGCCATACGTAACCAATGCACAGATTGGGGACAGTATGAACGAACTTTTTTTACAGTCTCTGGGTGTTGATAATTATGATGTGTGCATTGTGGCCATCGGAAATGATTTTCAGAGTTCTCTGGAAACCACGTCTTTACTGAAAGAACTGGGAGCGAAGAAGGTGGTTTCCCGGGCTGCCAGAGATGTGCAGGCAAAGTTTCTTTTGAGAAATGGTGCAGATGAAATTGTTTATCCTGAAAAACAGTTGGCAGCATGGACCGCAATCCGTTATAGTTCGGATCATATTTTTGACTATATCGAACTGGCTGGAGATTATGCTATTTTTGAGATTGAGATTCCGTTTTCCTGGATCGGAAGATCGGTCGGTGAGATCAATATTCGGCAGAAATACAATATTAATATTATGGCACTGAAAAGGGATAACAAAATGGAATTGACGATCACATCAAATACTTGTTTCAAAAAAGGTGATGCTATGTTGGTATTGGGAAAATATAAAGATATTCAGAAATGTTTTCATATATGAGTGATGAGGTGATACCATGGAAATGCTTGTAATCGTACCGATATTTGTTATAATCGGAATCAGGGGTTTTTATCTGATGGGAAAATGGGATGATTTTCTGGAAAAAAACTATGTTTCTGAAGAAGAAAAAACAGTATCGGCGGCAAATGAGAATATTTCGGACAGCACCTCTGGTCTTTCAGATGGCATGGGCGCAATCGATGAGAAAAGGGAAAAATATTTTCACATCAGTGATGTGCTAAAAAGTGTGGGGATGATCATTCTGGCGTCTCTGATTGGTTTCGTTTTCTGGAAAATGGGGCTGAGTGAGTCAAATATTATTATGGTATACATTCTTGCTGTGTTGATTATTTCTGTAATTACAACACAGAGAATCTACAGCCTGATTTCTTCAGTTGTAAGTGTAATTGTATTTAATTTTTTATTTACTGTTCCTCAGTATACATTGCGCGCATATGAAAAAGATTATCCGATTACGTTTGTAATTATGTTTATAGCGGCTTTTTTGACCGGAACTTTGGCAACTCAGGTAAAAATACAGGCGGCTAAAGCGGCGGAAGCGGCGCTGATTGCACAGAAAGAACAACTTCGGGTGAATCTGCTTCGTTCCATTTCTCATGATCTTCGGACACCATTGACTTCTATATCCGGCCATGCCAGCAACTTGTTGTCGAATGGTGATAAATTTGATAACAATACAAAAGAACAGTTGTATCTTGATATTTATGATGATTCCATGTGGCTGATTAATCTGGTGGAAAATCTGCTGGCCGTAACCAGAATTGAGGATGGGCAATTAAATATCCGTTTATCCACAGAGATTCTGGATGAGATTATCACAGAAGCCCTGCAGCATATCAACAGAAAAAAAGAGGAACATAAAATTGTGTTTTATCCGCAGGAAGATTTTATTCTGGTGATGGCAGATGCAAGGCTGATCGTGCAGGTTATTATAAATATTGTGGATAATGCGATCAAATATACACAGTCAGGGTCTGAAATTGTAATTACGACACAGAAAGGGCAGGATCGGGCTATTGTCCGTATTGCAGATAATGGACCGGGAATTCCGGATGAAATGAAACCCCAGATATTTGATATGTTTTACAGCGGAGCTAAAAGCGTTGCAGACAGCAGGCGGAGTCTGGGTCTTGGTCTGGCTCTGTGCAAAGCGATTGTGGAGGCTCATGGGGGAACTCTGGAACTTTCAGATAATAATCCCCGGGGAGCTGTATTTACATTTTCACTGCCGGTAAAAGAGGTAAATCTACATGAATAAAACGTTAATTTTAGTTGTGGAAGATGATAAATCAGTACAAAATCTGATGGTGACAACACTGAAGGCTCATGAGTACAGGTATCTGACAGCAATGAGCGGGGAAACAGCCATACTGGAGACGTCTTCGCACAATCCGGATATCATATTGCTGGATCTGGGGCTGCCGGACATGGATGGTGTGGATGTGATCCGCAAAATCCGTACATGGTCGGATACGCCTATTATTGTAATCAGTGCAAGAAGCGAGGACGCAGATAAAGTGGAGGCTCTGGATGCCGGAGCAGATGACTATCTGACAAAACCATTTTCGGTGGAGGAACTTCTGGCACGACTCCGGGTAACAGAGAGGAGGCTGGCTGCTTCACAAAACGAACAGAAAAAAGATGCTGTTTTTATGAATGGAAGCCTGCGGGTAGATTACTCGGCGGGATGTGCTTATCTGGAAGATGAAGAACTTCATCTGACACCAATTGAATATAAACTTTTGTGTCTGCTGTGCCGGAATGTGGGAAAGGTTCTGACACATACATTTATCACACAGAAAATCTGGGGGCACAGCTGGGACAATGATGTGGCTTCTCTTCGGGTATTTATGGCAACACTTAGGAAAAAACTGGAAAAAAACTCGGAATCTGTACAGTATATACAGACTCATGTGGGTATTGGGTATAGAATGGTAAAAGTGTAAAAATAGTATTAAAATGATTGTGTACGAATGCAGGATAAACATTGACAATTGATTTTAAATTACTTATACTATATTTAGTGAAGTATCACAAAAATGTCGAAAAATGTAAAGGATAGGTGAACATTATGTACATGGATGATTATAAGCGTTGGATGGAAGCGGATCTGGAAGATGCAGCGCTGAAAGAAGAACTGGAATCTATTTCCGGTAATGAAGAAGAAATTAAAGATCGTTTTGCAGTTGCCCTTAAATTTGGTACTGCAGGTCTGCGTGGTGTCCTGGGAGCAGGTTCCAACCGTATGAATATTTATGTGGTTCGTCAGGCTACACAGGGCCTTGCTAACTGGGTGAAGACACAGGGCGGCAATCAGCTTGTAGCAATCAGCTATGACAGCCGTATCAACAGTGATGTTTTTGCAAAAACAGCAGCCTGCGTTCTGGCAGCGAATGGTATCAAGGTTCGCATTTATGATGCCCTGATGCCTGTTCCGGCTCTGAGTTTTGCAACCCGTTATTATGAAGCAAATGCAGGTATTATGGTTACTGCTTCTCACAATCCTGCAAAATATAATGGATATAAAGCCTATGGTCCTGACGGATGCCAGATGACAGATGAGGCAGCAGATATTGTATACGCAGAGATTCAGAAAACAGATATCCTTGACGGAGCTAAGATTATGGGCTTTGAAGAAGGTATGGAAGCAGGTCTGATCTCTTATGTGGGAGATGACTGTAAAGAAGCTCTTTATGCAGCCATTGAAGCACGCAGCGTTCGTCCGGGTCTGTGCAAGACAGCAGGATTGAAACTGGTATATTCTCCGCTGAATGGTTCCGGTCTGGTACCTGTTACCCGTATTTTATCTGATATCGGAATTGATGATGTTACCATCGTTCCGGAACAGCAGTATCCGGATGGAAACTTCCCGACCTGTCCATATCCGAACCCTGAGATTTTTGAAGCCCTTCGTCTTGGTCTGGAGCTGGCTGAAAAGTCAGGTGCTGACCTGATGCTGGCTACCGATCCTGATGCAGACCGTGTAGGTATCGCAATCAAGTGCCCGGATGGAACATACGAACTGGTTTCCGGTAATGAGGTGGGTGTTCTTCTTCTGGATTATATCTGTGCAGGCCGTATTGAAAATGGTACAATGCCGAAAAATCCGGTTGCAGTAAAATCCATCGTTTCTACACCACTGGCCGATGCAGTAGCTGCTAATTATGGTGTTGAACTTAGAAGCGTTCTGACAGGATTCAAATGGATCGGTGATCAGATTGCAGGACTGGAAGCAGCAGGTGAAGTGGATCGATTCATTTTCGGATTTGAAGAGAGCTATGGTTATCTTGCAGGTCCGTATGTACGCGACAAAGATGCTATTATCGGATCTATGCTTATTTGTGAGATGGCTGCTTACTATCGCAGCATCGGTTCTTCCATCAAAGAACGTCTGGAAGAAATCTATGCAAAATATGGCCGTTATCTGAATAAAGTAGACAGCTTTGAATTCCCGGGACTTTCCGGAATGGACAAGATGACCGGTATCATGGATGATCTTCGTCAGAATCCTCCAAAAGAAATTGCCGGCTATAAAGTTGTAAAAGTTACAGATTACAAGAAACCGGAAGAGACAGGTCTCCCGGCAGCTAACGTTCTGATTTATGGACTGGAAGGCGGAGCAACCGTAGTTGTTCGTCCGTCCGGTACAGAACCAAAGATCAAAACATACTTTACAACACTTGGAAAAGATCTGGCAGAGGCAGAAGCACAGAAAGAAAAACTTGCTGAAGCGTTGAAACCGATTTTTGCTTAATCTAATGGGGCAGGATGTGACTTGTGCAAGTGACATCCTGCCCCTTAAAAATCGAAAAGACATCCTCGAAAGCAGAACCCTGAAACTCCTGATACTATCGAGAATGTCTCTTTACAAATAAAAAAAAGCACGAGACGGGATTCGAACCCGCGACCCTCGCCTTGGCAAGGCGATACTCCACCACTGAGCCACTCGTGCATAATCATTATAAAGCGGGTGATGGGAATCGAACCCACGTATCCAGCTTGGAAGGCTGGTGTTCTACCATTGAACTACACCCGCAAGTGCTTTGTGTTGCCCTCAACAACAAAATTTATTATACATGATTAGTAAGTTGTTGTCAAGAACTTTTTTGAAAAAATTTAAAAATCTTTTTTTGAGATTTTTAAATGCCCAGAACCGGAATCGAACCAGTGACACGAGGATTTTCAGTCCTCTGCTCTACCAACTGAGCTATCTGGGCAAGTCCATGAAAAATAATAACATGAAGAATAAAAAAAAGCAAGAGGAAAATTGAAAAAAATGAAAAATTTTGTAATTCGTTTGGAAGTGGACGGAGAATCTCTGGTATTTTTAAGAAGCAGGCCGTTCCTTTCCACAACGAATTACAAAAAAGTATATTTTACTTGCAGTCTCCTGTCGCTTTGTGTTATAATTTTGTGCAATATCATATTAAAACAATAAAGCGTAGGAAAAAAGGAGAAACCATGTATTCATTTGACGAAATTCTTAAAACAGATCCTGAGATTGCGCAGGCGATTACAAAGGAAGTTGACAGGCAGAACTCTCATATTGAATTGATTGCTTCTGAAAACTGGGTAAGTAAAGCTGTTATGGCTGCTATGGGTAGCCCTTTGACTAATAAGTATGCGGAAGGTTATCCGGGCAAGAGATATTATGGTGGATGTGAATGTGTGGATGAAGTAGAGACACTGGCAATTGAAAGAGCAAAGAAATTATTCGGATGTACTTATGCCAATGTGCAGCCGCATTCAGGTGCACAGGCAAATATGGCAGTATTTTTTGCTATGTTGAAACCGGGAGATACGGTTATGGGTATGAATCTGGCCCATGGTGGTCACCTGAGCCATGGAAGTCCGGCTAATTTTTCCGGAGCATATTTCCATGTTGTTCCTTATGGTGTAAACGATGAAGGATACATTGATTACGATGAAGTAAGAAAAATTGCACTGGAAGCAAAGCCGAAACTGATTGTAGCAGGAGCAAGTGCATATGCCAGAGTGATTGACTTTAAACGATTCCGTGAAATTGCGGATGAAGTGGGAGCATATCTGATGGTTGATATTGCCCATATCGCTGGTCTTGTGGCTGCGGGTATTCATCCAAGTCCGATTCCTTATGCACATGTGACAACAACTACGACACATAAAACATTGAGAGGACCAAGGGGCGGTCTGATTCTTTCCAGTGAAGAGATTGCAAAACAGTTTAATTTTAATAAGGCAATTTTCCCGGGAACACAGGGAGGTCCTCTGATGCATGTGATCGCAGCGAAGGCTGTCTGCTTCCAGGAAGCACTGCAGCCAGAATATGTAGAATATCAGAAACAGATTGTTAAGAACTGTAAAGCTCTGGCAGACGGACTGACAAGAAGAGGTATCAAACTGGTGTCAGGAGGAACAGATAATCATCTGATGCTGGTGGATCTCAGAGGAACGGGAATTACTGGTAAAGCGATGGAAAAACTTCTGGATGAAGCGAATATTACCTGTAATAAGAATGCAATCCCCAATGATCCGGAATCTCCTTTCGTAACCAGTGGTGTACGTCTGGGAACTGCTGCAGTTACTTCAAGAGGAATGAAAGAAGAAGATATGGAACAGATTGCAGAGGCAATCGCCATGATGATTCAGGATAAAAACAATAAAGAGAAAGCCCTCGCTATTGTAAAAAATCTGACAGATAAATACCCGCTGAATGCATAAACAAGAGGCATATATGAAATGTCAAAGTCCATAACAGATATAATTGAATTTTTGCGGCTGTCATGTTACAATAATGTCAGAAATTTCACATGACAGTGAAGAACTTTGTAATTGTTCAGTAGCCTAATCGTGGCACTGAATTGTTACAGAATTTCAAAGAAAAGGAGAAGAGGACAAGATATGTTTGATGTAACAGCTTTGGGAGAAGTTTTGATTGATTTTACTCCATGTGGGGTATCAGAAGCAGGAATGGCATTGTTTGAGCAGAATCCGGGAGGTGCACCGGCTAATGTTCTTGCCGCAGTTTCCAATCTGGGACAGAAACCTGCCTTTATTGGTAAAGTTGGAGATGATATGCATGGAGCATTGCTGAAAGATACTCTGGATCGTATCGGTGTTGATACTTCAGGTATGGTTGTAGATCCCAACTATTTTACCACACTGGCTTTTGTATCTTTGAAAAATGGAGAGAGAAGCTTTTCATTTGCCAGAAAACCAGGTGCTGACACTCAGCTGACCAGTGAGGAAATCAATCTTGATGTGGTTAGAAATACTAAAATATTCCATTGCGGTTCCCTGTCTTTGACAGATGAGCCGGCAAGAAGTGCTACTTTCTTTGCTGTGAAAGAGGCAAAGGAAGCGGGTGCAGTTATTTCTTATGATCCAAACTATCGTGCACTGTTGTGGAAGAGTGAGGAAGAGGCAGTGAAACATATGCGCTCCATGATTCCGTATGCAGATATCATGAAAATTTCCGATGAAGAAACAGTATTGCTCAGTGGTAAATCTGATCCTAAGGAAGCGGCTGAAGTACTTTTGAATCAGGGGGTAGACTGCGTGATCGTAACTCTTGGAAAAGACGGCGCTCTTCTGAAAACGAAACAGGTGGAAGTTCAGGTAAAAGGAAAAGACAGAAAGCCGGTTGATACCACAGGAGCCGGTGATTCCTTCTGGGGAGGAATTCTTTCTCGTCTGGCACTGAACAACGTAAAACCGGCAGATCTGACAGAAGCACAGGCAGAAGAGTACCTGAAGTTTGCCAATGCGGTTGCAGGTCTCTGCGTGGAAAAACGCGGTGCGATTCCGGCTATGCCTACTCTCGAACAGGTTATGAATGAATTATGAGAATTCTTCTGACAGCAATCAATGCAAAGTATATCCATTCCAATCTGGCTGTATACAGTCTGCAGGCGTATGCCCGAAAGTATCAGGAACATATTGGACTGGCTGAGTTTACGATTAATCAGAATAAAGAGGAAATTTTAAAAGGAATCTTCCGGCGCAAGCCGGAAGTCCTTTGCATTTCCTGCTATATTTGGAATATTTCACTGGTAAAAGAACTGGTGAGAGAGATACACAAGATACTTCCGGACACTGCCATCTGGCTGGGTGGACCGGAAGTTTCCTATGATGCGGAAAAAGTTCTGAAGGATCATCCGGAAATTACAGGTATTATGAAAGGTGAAGGAGAAGCTACTTTTCTGGAACTGGCCGCATGCTATGTGGAAAGCAAAACAAGTGAGGAACGGGTAGACAGATTGGAACAAATTGCAGGTATCACCTATCGGCGGAGATTTGCTGACGAGGAAAATAATAAGGCTCAGGATGAATGCGCAGCCATCCGGGATAATGGTTGGCACAATGTCATGGATCTGAGTGAGATTCCGTTTGTCTATGAAAATCTGGAAAATTTTGAAAATAGGATTATCTATTATGAATCCAGCAGAGGCTGTCCATTTTTCTGCAGTTATTGTCTTTCCTCTATTGATAAGAAACTGAGATTCCGGGATCTTAATCTGGTAAAAAAAGAACTGCAGTTTTTTCTGGACCATAAGGTTCCGCAGGTGAAATTTGTCGATCGGACATTTAACTGCAGTCACGAACATGCCATGGAAATCTGGCGCTATCTGATTGCACATGATAATGGAATTACGAATTTTCATTTTGAAGTGGCGGCCGATCTGCTGACAGAGGAAGAAATATCATTGATCCAGATCATGAGGCCGGGAATGATTCAGTTGGAAATCGGGGTACAGTCCACGAATCCGGCAACCATTCGGGAAATTCACCGTAAGATGGATCTGGATCGGGTAAAAGCCAATGTGGAGCGGATACGTCAGGGGAATAATGTGCATCAGCATCTGGATCTGATTGCAGGGCTTCCCTGGGAAGATTATGAGACCTTTGGAAGGTCATTTGATGAAGTTTACGAGATGAAGCCTCAGCAATTGCAGCTGGGATTTTTGAAGGTTTTGAAGGGTTCTTATATGAGTGAGATGGCAGAAGAATATGGATGCTGTCATCAGGATAAGGAGCCGTATGAAGTTTTATTTACCCGATGGCTGCCCTATGAGGATCTGCTGCGTCTGAAACTGGTGGAGGAGATGACGGAAGTTTATTATAACAGTGGTCAGTTTCTGAAAACCATACCGGCGGCAGTCAGCCTGTTTGAGAGCCCATTTGCTTTTTATCAGGCATTGGGTGATTATTATGAACGAAAGGGATATCTGGATATTTCACATACCCGCATCCGCAGATATGAAATATTAAGAGATTTTCTGAAAGAAACAGCACCTGGGAAGGAGCAGATGTTCAGAGAGTTACTGGTATTTGATCTGTATTCCAGAGAAAACCTAAAAACCCGTCCGACCTGGGCTGACGATCAGAAACCATACAAATCCAGATTCCGCAGATTTTATCAGCAGGAAGTGCAGGAACGGAGATTATTGCCGGGATATGAAGAGTATGATGAAAAACAGATGAGTAAAATGACCCATCTGGAAGTCATGCATTTTCATCCGGACACTCTGGAGCCGGGTATTTTTGTATACCTTTTTGATTATCAAAAACGGGATGTGCTGACATATGCCGCGTCCTGTTTTCAGATAGAACTGGAAGAAGAGGAAAGCTATGTAGTGGTTGATCTGGAAACCACCGGTCTTCAGCCGGGCAGAGACCGGATTCTTGAAATAGGTGCAGTGAAGGTAGAAGATGGGAAAGTGACAGATACGTTCTGTATGTTCATCAATCCCCGTATGGAAATACCGGAGTATATTCAGCAGCTGACGGGCATCACACAGGATATGGTACGGGATGGTGTGATGGCAGAAGAAGCATTCTGTCAGTTTCATGTGTTTTGTGGTGATATGACCCTTATGGGTCATAATCTGATGTTCGATTACAGTTTTCTCAAACATCAGGCAGTGAATCAGAAGATTCCTTTTGAGAAAAAAGGAATTGATACGCTGAAAATAGCCAGAACTCTCCTGCCGGATCTGGAAAGCAGAAGTCTGACAAGCCTGTGTGAATATTTCCAGATAAACAGAGAGCAGGCCCATCGTGCTTTTCATGACGCACTGGCTACCCATGAGTTATATGTAAAGTTGAAAAGGATTGCACCTGCCGGACAGAAGAAAGTTTTTCAGCCGGTACAGCTGCAATATCGGCCGAAAAGGCAAAGTCCGATTACAGATTCACAAAAAGCCTACTTGAATGATTTGGTGAAATATCATAAAATAGAACTTGACGCTGACATCGACAGTATGACTAAGAGTGAAGCGTCAAGGAAAATCGACAACATTATTTCTCAATATGGAAGGATTGTAAGGTGATGTTTATGTGGAGTAATAAGGGAAAAAGAATTATGGCAGCTATCATTGCTGTCATCATGGTTCTTGCCATGGTAGTTCCGTTGGCGATGGATATGTTTATCTGATAATGACAGGAGCAGATCATTGATGAAAAAAAGATATTTGTGTGCTTTGTTTTTGCTGGCTTGTGTTGCATTTGGAGCAAATGCGGCGGCAGCACAGGAAGAGCCGGCTGTATTACAGCCGGAAGAGGTAGATGTGACGGTGGACAGTACAGAGCTGGATACAGGAAATTCTTCCAACAGTGTCAGTCCGTCAGGAAAAATATTGGATCATATTTATCTTGATACGGTGGATTTGTCAGGAATGACTGTGGAGGAGGCAGAGGATGCAGCCAATCAGCGGATGGAAGAAATCAGAGGATATCATATTGTTCTTCATATGGATGATCAGTCTGTGGCTGTAACTGCGAAGGAACTGGGCGTCAGCGGCGCAAACCATGATGCGGTGCTGGCAGCGGCTGAACTGGGCCAGACCGGGAATGTTATTAAGAGATATAAAGCAAAAAAAGATCTGGAAAAAGAACCGATGCAGATTCCCATGCAGTATCAGGTTGATACGGAAGCTGTGCGCAGTGCTCTGGAGCAATATTGTATTCCTCTGAATCGGGAAGTGATTAACTATGGGCTTACACATAATCAGGGCGCATTTCAGATCACTGGCGGTCAGAGCGGAGTGGCATTGAAAGTGGAAGACTCCATACAGACTGTAGAAAACTATCTGACAGAAGTATGGAAGGATGGTATCGGTAATATTGAACTGGATGTGGATATTACAGAGCCGAAAGGATCCAGGGAAGAACTATCCAGAGTGAAGGATGTGCTGGGACAGGGCAGCACAAATTATTCACAGGGAAAAGTGGGAAGAGCTCAGAATATTAAGACAGGTGTGGAAAAGCTGACCGGACGGGTGATTTATCCGGGAGACAGTCTTTCCGTGTGTGATCTGGTTACTCCATTTACGGAGGAAAATGGATATCAGATGGCTCCTTCTTATGCCAATGGCGAAGTTGTGGATTCGTTAGGCGGTGGAATCTGTCAGGTATCCACGACCCTTTATCTGGCGGTGATCCGTGCTGAACTGGAAGTGACAGAACGATATAATCATTCCATGAGTGTTGCCTATGTGAAGCCGTCGATGGATGCAGCCATCGCAGAAGGTTCCAAGGATTTTAAGTTTGTCAATAATCTGGATGCACCGGTATATATTGAAGGATATGCCGGCGGCGGAACGATTAGTTTTGCGATTTATGGAGAAGAATATCGGCCTGTCGGAAGAACCGTTACCTATGAGAGTGAAACGATTGAGACGATTCAGCCGCAGACCAGGCTTACGGCAGACACAGAAAGTAATCTTGGCAGTATTCAGCAGACCCAGAGTGGTCATACAGGTTATCGGGCAAAATTGTGGAAAGTGGTTACGGAGAATGGACAGGAGACCAGAGAAGAGGTCAACAGCAGCTATTATCAGATGACGCCTAACAAGTACAAAGTGGGTGTCAAAACCGATAATGCAGAAGCGTCAAGTGCCATGTATGGAGCCATTGCACTGAATGATCTGAATGAGGTTTATGTAGTGTTAAATAAATACTAAGGTGAATTTGGACAGCACAACAGAGAGGAAGGTATAGGAGAATGAAGATTGGAAAATTGCCGGAACCGGTTTTAATTCGTTCTGTATTGAAGCAGGTCAGACATAGAAGAGATGAGGTTCTGGTGGGACCTGCGGTGGGGCAGGATTGTGCGGCACTGCAGATAGAACCGGATGAAGTTCTTGTCATGTCGACAGACCCTATTACAGGAACCGTCAAGGATCTGGGGCGGCATTGTATCCATATTACAGCAAACGATCTTGCCGCTGCCGGAGCGGAACCTATTGGTGTGATGCTCACGGTGATGCTTCCTGATTCCGTGGAAGAACCGGAGCTTCGGAAAATGATGCAGGACGTGGAGACAGTCTGCAGTGAACTTCAGATGGAAGTGCTGGGCGGTCATACCGAGATTACCAATGTGGTTCGACAGCCTCTGATTTCTGTCACCGGAGTGGGAAAAGTAAAGAAGTCTCATGTTTTGCAGACTTCACAGATTCAGCCGGAACAGGATATTGTAATAACCAAATGGATTGGACTGGAAGCCACGACGATTCTGGCTAAAGAAAAAGAGGAAGAATTGAGAATGCGTTTTCCGGCTGGAATCGTAGACACGGCGATGGGATTTGACCGCCTGCTTTCTGTTATCCCCGAATCACGTATCGCAATGGCCCATGGAGTATCGGCGATGCATGATATTACAGAGGGAGGAGTATTTGGTGCCCTCTGGGAGATGGCAAGCGGAGCAGGTGTGGGACTGGAAGTGGATCTGAAAAAGATACCGATTCGTCAGGAAACTGTTGAAATCTGCCAGTATTTTGATCTGAATCCTTATCAGATTATGTCCAGCGGCTCCATGATGATTGCTGCGGACAATGGCCATGAGCTGGTGAGAAAACTGGAAGCAGCAGGAATTCACGGATCTGTAGTGGGAAGAACTAACAGTGGAAATGACAGAATTCTCAGAAACGGAGAAGATGTGCGCTATTTGGATAAACCACAGCCGGATGAATTATACAAGATATTGGGATAATGCCTCTGGTGGATTGCAGAGATGCACGTAAATGATTTGTATAAAGAAAAAAGGAGCGGAAAATGTCTGGACTGAATATTGTATTATACGAGCCGGAAATTCCGGCCAATACCGGAAATATCGGACGAACCTGTGTGGCTACGGGAACAAGGCTGCATTTGATAGAACCTCTGGGATTTCTTCTCAATGAAAAGTCCATCAAGAGAGCAGGCATGGATTACTGGGAACATCTGGATGTCACCAGATATATTGATTATGAGGATTTTCTGGAAAAAAATCCGGGAGCAAAAATTTATATGGCATCGACCAAGGCTCCGCGAACCTATACGGAAGTGGAATATGAAGATGACTGTTATATCATGTTTGGAAAAGAAAGCGCAGGGATACCGGAAGAAATCCTTCTGGAGAATCAGGAAACAGCCATCCGTATTCCCATGTTAGACAAAATACGTTCTCTGAATCTCAGCAATTCTGTGGCAATCGTGTTATATGAGGCACTTCGGCAGCATAATTTTTCAAATATGCAGCTGGAAGGACATCTGACACGGTATGAATGGAAATAGCATGAGAAAATAAAATGGTAATGGTGTAAAGTTACAGCACCATTACCATTTTTTATCGCGTTTTATCAAGGGTAAATATGAATTCGGTTCCCACACCTTCGGTACTGATCACATTGATGTTCTGATGGTGTGCAGTGATGATTTCTTTTACGATGGAAAGTCCCAGACCGGTTCCTTTTCTGTCTTTTCCGCGGGAGGAATCCAGTTTGTAGAATCGTTCCCAGATTTTATTCAGGCTGGAACGGGGAATTCCCTGTCCGGTGTCTTTGACAGATACAAAGACTGTGCCGTGTTTTTCTGTAGTTTCTACTTTAATAGTGGAATCGTTGTCACTGAATTTGATGGCATTATCGATCAGATTATACAGTACCTGTTGAATCTGTTCCATATCGGCGGTGACAAATAATTTCTCGGATTCCAGATGAAGTTCGATGACTATCATTTTCTTTCGGCAGGTTCCTTCGAAAGAGGCGGCGGTACTTTTGATCGTCTGATTGATATCGAAGCTAGTCATATGTATCGGCCGTCCGCGTTTATCAAGTTTGTCCAGGGTGAGAAGACTTTGGGTCAGCTTCTCCAGACGTTCTGTCTCTCCCACTACGATTTTCAGGTAACGTTCCTGCATTTCCGGTGGAATCGTCCCATCCATGATGGCTTCGATATAACCTTTGATTGATGTCAACGGAGAGCGAAAATCGTGGGAAACATTGGCAACAAATTTGTGCTGATATTCTCCCATTTTATTCAACTCGTCGGACATATAATTCAGCGTGGTGGCCAAATAGCCCATTTCGTCATCTGTATCCACCGGGATATTGTAATCAAGATTACCGGCGGCATATTCGTTGGCTCCGATCGTGATTTTTTTCAGTGGTCGGTATACACTGAAGGAAAAGAGACCAAGAATCATTACAGAAAACAGATAGAGAATCAGAAAAATAATATAAACGGTAATCAGGATACTTTCACGTTTTTGAATGATTTCATCCATGGAAATGTGAAGTGATACATATCCTTTAATATGCAGATTCTTGGTAATCGGAACCATGGTGCTAATTACATCATCCTGAATATACTGATAAAACTGTCCTGTCTTGTAGTGGACGGTTCCCAGTGCTGCCGGATCAAAACCACCGATTGGATCCGGCAGGATTGATGTATAGGCATGATCTGTGTCAATCAGTGGAACTCCTTTGGGATTCAGGATCAGGATGCGAGCATCCTGATAAATTGCCAGGGTTTTCAGTGTATGATATGTTTCCTGAATCTCATCAGTATCGGTATAGTTCGTATTGGCATAGTGGGTGGCAAGGGAAATAGCTTCTTTATAAATAGCTTCTCCCGTATTTTTTTCAATCCTGTGTTGGATCAGTGTGGATCCTAACGTGGAAATCGTCAAAATACCCAGAATACCAAGAATGATGTATGCAGCAATAAATTTAAAATACAGTGTATTTTTCATCAGGATTTGACCTCGAACTTATAACCGATACCCCAGACTGTACTGATTGCCCAATTGGCGTGATCTTTGATTTTTTCCCTAAGACGTTTGATGTGAACGTCCACTGTTCGTGTATCTCCGATATATTCATATCCCCAGATATGATCCAAAAGCTGTTCTCTTGTAAATACCTGATTGGGTGATGATGCAAGAAAATAAAGAAGCTCCAGCTCTTTCGGCGGCATATCAATGGTATTTCCATTATAAACAACGGAATAATTGGTCAGATTGATAACAAGATCCGGATATTCTACGTATTTTCCGGTATTCTTAGGTGCCTGCGTCTGTGCCGGCTGGAAACGGCGCAGAACGGCTTTGACTCTGGCTACCAGTTCCTTGGAGTCAAAGGGCTTGATGATATAGTCATCGGCACCCAGTTCCAGCCCAAGCACCTTATCAAATACCTCTCCTTTTGCGGAGAGCATGATGATAGGAACATTGGACTTATGGCGAATCTCCCGGCATACCTGATATCCGTCGATGCCCGGAAGCATCAGATCCAGAAGAATCAGGTTGGGCTGGAAAGAGGAAAATGCATGCAGTGCCGCTTCACCGTCATTGACAATCTTGCATTCGAAGCATTCTTTCGTCAGGTACAGAGAAATAAGTTCGGCGATATTATTGTCATCGTCGACAATCAGGATTTTCTGTTTTGCTACCATAGTTATGTCATCTCCTTATTTTTTAAATTCTACGATGGTTACACCGGCATCTCCCTCACCAAATTCACCCAGGCGGAAAGAGGAGACGTATTTTACTTTTCGCAGATAGTTGTGAACACCTTTCCGAAGGGCACCGGTTCCTTTACCATGCACAATGCGTACACTGGGAATGTGGGCCAGATAGGCGTCATCCAGATATTTGTCCAGCTCAGCGATTGCTTCATCCACGGTTTTTCCCAGAAGATTGATTTCAATTCCCACGGACGAAGATTTGGACATTTTAATCTTGCCGGCACTGGTTTTCTGCATATTGGGAGCTGTGATGACAGCTTCTTCCTGCAGCAGAGCCAGATCAGAAATATGAATCTTGGAACGCATAATACCCATCTGAACAAAAAGGAAACCTTTGGAATCCGGCAGGGAGCTTACGGTTCCTTTCAGATTCAGGCTGAGAACTTTCACCCCATCTCCCAGGTGCAGATCGGATGCTTTCAGGCTGCCGGTAGTTTTCTTCTCTTTGATGGAAATATTTTTCTCGACCTTTGTCATTTTCTGGCGGAGCTTTTGCCGCTCGGCTTCCATTTCTTTTACAGAAATATTCGCCTGACCGAACTTATGGAAATTTTTCATGGTCTGATCTGCGTATTCTTTGGCTTCTCTGAGAATCGCATGTGCCTCTTCGTTGGCCTCCTGAATAATACGTTCCTTCCGCTGATCCAGTTTTTCCTGTTTGGCTTCCAGCTGAGACTTCAGTGTATGAATTTCCTCTTTATACTTTTCAATTTCCAGACGTTCTTTTTCAATGGTCACTCTGTTTGCTTCCAAAGTGGAGATTACATCTTCAAAGGATTCATCCTGTTCACTGATTTGTTTTTTCGCTTCATCGATGATATAAGAAGGCAGCCCCAGTTTTCCGGAAATAGCAAACGCATTACTTTTTCCCGGTACTCCGATCAGAAGGCGATAGGTGGGGCGAAGTGTCTCCACATCAAATTCACAGGACGCATTTTCTACGCCTGGTGTAGACAGTGCATATACTTTCAATTCACTGTAATGGGTGGTCGCCATGGTGCGGATCCCCTGTTTCTGCAGATGATTCAGAATAGCAATTGCCAGTGCGGCTCCTTCAGTGGGGTCAGTACCGGCACCTAACTCATCAAATAATACCAGAGAATGCGGATCCGCCTTTTCGATAAAGGACACCACATTCGTCATATGCGAAGAAAAAGTACTGAGCGACTGTTCAATACTCTGTTCATCACCGATGTCTGCATAGACCTCATCGAAAATAGAAAGTTCAGAACGATCCAGTGCAGGAATATGCAGCCCGGACTGTCCCATTAGAGTAAGAAGGCCAACTGTTTTCAATGAAACGGTCTTACCACCGGTGTTGGGACCTGTGACAATCAGAAGGTGAAATTCTTTGCCCAGGTGAATATCAATAGGAACCACTTTTTCTTTGGCAATCAGAGGGTGACGGCCTTTTCGTATGTTAATATAGCCGTCCGTGTTGAAAATCGGCCGTGTGGCGTTCATGTCCATAGCCAGTGACGCTCTGGCAAAAATAAAGTCCAGCTCTACCATATTTTCCAGATTATACTGGATCACTTCCCGGTTATTGGCTGCCAGGTCACTTAATGTAGCCAGAATTACTTCGATTTCAGCCGCTTCTTTTAATTCCAGATCACGAATATCATTATTTAATTTGACGATGGCCATGGGCTCGATAAATAAGGTGGAACCGGTAGAAGACTGATCGTGGATCATGCCGGGCACCTGACTTTTGTATTCAGCTTTAACCGGAATACAGTAGCGGCCATTCCGCATGGTAATAACGGCATCCTGCAGATAGGTTCTTGCAGAACCGCTGACCATACCGGACAGCTGTGTGTGAATACGCTCGCCGGTCACTTTCATGGAACGGCGAATCTGCTTCAAGGTACTGCTGGCATCATCGGAAATCTCATCTTCTGAGAGAATGCAGCGGCGAATCTCTGCAGAAAGACCGGAAAGAGGTTCCAGAGAATCAAATAATTCGTCCAGAGAGTCTGTGAGACCATTTTCGCGCTCCCTGCGGCCGTAGGATTTCACTCTTGCTGTATTTTCCAGGAGACCACAGAGCTGCAGAAGTTCTGTGATACCAAGAGTACTTCCAATCTCCAGACGTTTCAGAGAACCCCTCACGTCCTTCACACTCCCAAAAGAAAGATTCCCTTTTTGGAAAAGACGTGTCAGGGCATCCTGCGTCTGCTGCTGTCTGTACTCAATCTCCCCCAAAGAAGAGGAGGGAACAAGATCCTCACAGCGAATCTTTCCAAGAGGAGAAGAAGCGCGGAAAGTCAGCATCTCAATAATTTTATCATATTCCAGTGTGGATAATGCTTTTTCGTTCATAGTCCAATCCTTTACAAGTAAAACATAATATTGACAACAGTACTATTTTACCTTATCTGCCAGGGAAAAGAAAGGCTATTTTCAGAGGATTTTTTAAAATTCTTCATAAATTGTTCATATGTTTTTGGTAAAATAAAACAGAAATTGAAGGTTGTTACACAGGAGATTACGGTTATGCAAGATGAAAAAAATCGCAATCCTAAAAAAAATACGGATCAGGAATTGTCGGGAAATCAGGAAGAGTATCATTTCCTGAAGGAAGTTATTAAAGAAAAGCCGATTGATAAGAGAAAGATTCTCTGGAGAGTCGGTGGTATTATGGCAGGTGCTGTTTTGTTTGGCGTGGTAGCTGCATTTACTTTTGCACAGGTGCTTCCACATATGATGCCGGAAGAAAAAAACGACAAAGTAGATATTTCAGAGGAACCGGAACAGCCTTCTATCACACCGAAGCCCACAGAGGAGCCGGCTGATCAGGAAGAGGAGAAAGCGGAAAAAGAACCCCTGAATCTGGAGAAACTTGGCACTGTCTTTCAGTTGGCCGTGGAAATGGCCGAAAAGCCGGAAAAGTCCCTGGTGACGGTGCAGGGAATTACCAACAATGTGGACTGGATGAACAATTCTTATGAAAATGAACAGCAGATTTCCGGTTTTCTGGCAGCTGACAATGATAAATCCTATTTTGTGGTGACAGAGTATCGGGTCGTGGAAAATGTAGACCGGATTCTGGTTACATTTGCAGATGGAACAACGGTGGATGCCAATTTCCAGAAAAGAGATCAGGGAACAGGTCTTGCTGTACTGAAAATCGCCAAAGAAGAGGTAAAACAGGTGACCAGAGCAGCCATTGAGGTGGCAGAACTGGGGAATTCTACGCTGATTCAGAGAGGAGAAATGGTCATGGCACTGGGCAGTCCGGCAGGTTACAGCGGCTCTATTTCCTGCGGTATGGTAACATCAGCCTCTAACACCCGGTATACACTGGACAATGAATATCATCTGATCACGACAGATATCATGGGGGATAAAGAGGGAAGCGGAATTCTGATATCCATGGAAGGCAAAGTTGTGGGAGTGATCGCACAGTCATTTTCCATGACGGACGACAAAGGTGTGGTAACGGCACTGCCGATTTCGGAAATCCGTTCTGTCATTGAGCGGCTGTCCAACAATGAAGACACCATGTATCTGGGTGTCCGGGGACAGAATATTGTCAGTGATCTGTCACAAAAGACCGGAATTCCCAAAGGTATCTTTGTAAATGCTGTAGATGAAGATTCTCCGGCTATGAAGGCAGGGCTGCAAAATGGTGATGTGATCGTGAAAGTAAATGATACCGGTGTGGAAACCATGAGCCAGCTGAGAAAAGCATTGGACAGATGTAAACCGGAGCAGAAAGTAACCGTGGCAGCTATGCGAAAAGGTGCTGAAGGATATGTGGAAATAGTATTTGACGTAACGGTGGGTGCGTTATAAAATATAGCAGACAGGAAATTGCTTCCGCCTCTGTGGGCGGTGAGTGAGTCCTGAATTAAAGAGCAGAAAACCAGACTGTGTAAGCGGCCTGGTTTTCCTGAGTTATGGTATATTCAGGAATGCCATGGGCATTCAGATATGATAAAAATGTTCGAAATCATAGAGGAGTGGAGAGAATATGAAATATATCAAGGATTTTTTTGAGGGAGCTAGAATTACAGGAATTTATCTGTGCAAACAGAAACAGGCGGCGGTTACAAAAAATGGGAAACCTTATGAAAATGTAATTCTTCAGGATAAAACAGGAACAATTGATGGCAAAATATGGGACCCTCATTCACAGGGAATCGATGATTTCGACAATCTTGATTATATTGAAATTATGGGAGATGTGAGCTGCTTTGCCGGGGCTCTGCAGATCAGTATCAAGCGTGTCCGGAAAGCACAGGAGGGAGAATATGTTCCTGCTGATTATTTGCCGGTCAGCAAAAAAAATATCGAGGAAATGTATCAGGAACTGACAAAATACATTCAGTCTGTGAAAAATCCCTATCTGTCACAGTTATTGAAAATGTATTACATCGATAATGAAGCTTTTATCAAACGTTTCAAATTCAGTTCCGCAGCAAAGAGTGTCCATCACGGTTTTGTGGGAGGACTTCTGGAACACACCTTGAGTGTGACGAAGCTGTGTCAGTATTATACGCAGGCTTATCCGATATTGAATCGGGATCTTCTGATCACGGCAGCTATTTTCCATGATATCGGAAAAACCCAGGAATTATCTGCATTTCCCATGAACGATTATACGGATGACGGCCAGCTGCTGGGACACATTATGATCGGTGCAGAAATGATTCATGATGCGGTACGGACTATACCGGGCTTTCCGGCAAAACTGGAAAGTGAACTGAAACACTGTATTCTGGCACATCACGGTGAACTGGAGTATGGATCTCCGAAAAAACCGGCACTGGTGGAGGCAGTTGCTCTGAATATGGCAGACAATACAGATGCAAAAATGGAGACATTTGCAGAAATATTTGACGCCGCCGGAGACCAGAATGACTGGCTGGGCTATAACCGGTTATTTGAATCCAATATACGGAAAACTACAAAGTAAGTTTGTCTTTCGGAATCATCCGGAACGATATGACAGCAGTTTAGAGTGAATACAGGGAAGAAAAGGACAGGGTGTATGGAATATAAAAAGAATGATCTTTTGACAGTGACCATTGAGGATATGGGACATGATGGGGAAGGAATCGGAAAAGTAGACGGTTATACTGTGTTTGTGAAAGATGCGGTTATTGGTGACACTGTTTCTGCAAAAATCATGAAAGCGAAGAAAAATTACGGATATGCACGTTTGATGGAGATCCTCGAACCTTCCGCCGACAGGGTAGAACCGCTGTGCCCATATGCCCGCCAGTGCGGCGGCTGCCAGATCCAGGCATTATCTTATGAGAAACAGCTGGAATATAAGGAAAATAAAATCAGAAATAATCTGATGCGAATCGGAGGATTTACCAGTGAAGAACTTCCCATGGAACCGATCATCGGAATGGATGACCCGTTCCATTACAGGAATAAAGCTCAGTTTCCGGTGGGGTATGATAAAGAAGGAAATTTGATTACCGGATTTTACGCCGGGCGCACACATTCAATCATCAGCAACCGCAGGTGCTATCTCGGAGTGGAAATCAATGAGAAAATTTTGGATATTGTACTGAAACACATGGAACAGTATCAGGTGACGGCTTATGATGAAAATACAGGAAAAGGACTGGTGCGCCATGTATTGATTCGCTACGGCTTTCAGTCGAAGGAAATTATGGTATGTCTGGTGGTCAATGGAAACCATATCCCGCAGGTCGGAAAACTGGTGGAGGAACTGAGAAAAATCGATGGCATGACCAGTATCACTCTGAATGTGAACCGGGAGCGGACCAATGTGATTCTGGGACGTGAGATCAAACTTCTGTGGGGGCCGCCATACATCACTGACACCATCGGCAATGTAAAATACCAGATCTCACCGCTTTCTTTCTATCAGGTAAATCCGGTGCAGACAGAAAAACTCTACGGCAAAGCTCTGGAATTTGCCGGCCTCACCGGCAATGAAACCGTATGGGATATCTACTGCGGAATCGGAACCATTTCCCTGTTCCTGGCTCAGAAAGCAAAACAGGTCTATGGCGTGGAAATCGTTCCCGCCGCTATTGAAGATGCCAGAAGAAATGCTGCCCTGAACAATATCTGCAATGCAGAATTCTATGTGGGAAAAGCCGAAGAGGTATTGCCTGCATACTATGAGGAATATGCAAAAAACCATCCCGGCGAAAACGCTCGGGCAGACGTGATCGTGGTGGATCCGCCCAGGAAAGGATGCGAAGAAAGCGTATTGAAAACCATGGTGCGGATGAAGCCGGAGAGGATTGTATATGTCAGCTGTGATTCAGCGACACTGGCACGGGATCTGAAGTGGCTGTGTGAGAATGGGTATGAGATTACGAGGGTTGTGGGGTGTGATATGTTTCCAGAGACCGTGCATGTGGAGACTGTGGTGGGACTACAAAGGAAAGATACCTAGAAATCCTTGAATTTACGCACTTTGTAGAGTTTTTCAGTTTCAACAAAATCGGTGAAAATCACAAGGAAAAGATACTTGTGCAGAGAGTAACCGTAGTTGTTGCCTTAGACCTCGGTACGGGGAACACAAAAAATCCTGAATATGAAAGTGAATAGTGGACTATCAGATAGTTGATAGATTATAGGGATACTTGGAGTAAAAGTGTCCCTATTTTTTATATAGGGCATTCCATAGTGGAGTGCCTTTTTCAATACAAATAACAGGAGGAAAGAAACGTGAAAAACAGTACAGCGTTAGGTGCAAACAGCGGGAAATCTACTCGCACAATAACTTTTAAGAACGAAGCACACAAGAAATTTTACATGGAATATCTGCCGAAGTGCAGATACCAGGATGTGTACCACAAGGCATTGGTATATTGTCTCGGATTAAATTCAGACACAAGAGATCATGTGGACAGAATTTATGATTTTAAAGAAGGATATGTTAAGCCGGAATGTCTGTATGAAGGCTGGCAGACCAGCGGCAGCATGAAAGTGGTTCGGATGGCGTATAACCTTTACTGCAATGGAACGCCCAGTGTTTTGGATATCGAAGATGCAGAAAGAAAACTGGAAGAATGCAGTTGTTATACCGTGGAAGAGCTTTTTTGCTGCGGCTATGCAAAATATTTTTGGGAGGCAATTAAAATCCGTTATCCGGAATACTGCTACAATCAGGATTGGGAGGATATGTATGCTGAAAATTAGGCTTCAAGGAACAACAAACGATATTAAATGGTTCAAAAAAATCCTTGAAAGGGATAAGCGAATTAACGTGTTGGATGTTTCCGAGCCGTATGCCAATAAAGGGACAAAAAAGTATTTTCGTGTGTATGCAGAAGTAGAAAAGAACAGACAGTGAGTCAGGAGGATAAAGTTATGTGCAGAGTGATAGCGGTGTCTAATCAGAAAGGTGGAGTCGGAAAGACCACCACATGTATCAATTTGGGTGTTGGACTGGCAAGAGTGGGACAGAGAGTGTTGTTGGTTGACTCTGATCCGCAAGGGCATCTTACCCTCGGGTTGGGGTTCCCGAAAAATATCCGGGTGACATTGAAGAACATGATGGAAAATATCATCATGGGAATAGAGTTTGACCCGAAAGAAGCAGTTTTGCATCATAAAGAAGGTGTGGACGTGGTTCCGTCCAATAAACTGCTCACGGGTATGGATATGTCTCTGATTACGGTGGATGACCGGGAAAAGGTTCTGAAAGAATATCTGGAAATGATGGCGGATGATTATGATTTTATCATAATCGACTGTATGCCATCTTTGGGTATGCTGACGATCAATGCCATGAGTGCTGCCAACAGTGTACTGATACCAGTTCAGCCACAGTATTATGCTGCGGATGGATTGACGGAACTGCTGAAAGTGGTGAAAGGAACAAAAAAGCGGTTTAATCCGGAAATTGAGGTGGAAGGTATCCTGTTTACGATGGACAGCGCACGGTATAACAATTCCAAACGTAATAAGAGAGCTGTTAAAGAGGCGTATGGAAAGGAAATGAGGGTATTTGAAAACTCCATTCCCCGTTCAGAAGCGATAGCGGAGATTGCCTCGGAGGGGATTAGTATTTTTGCGTATGACAGCCGGAGCAAAGGTGCAAAAAGCTATGAAATGCTGGTGCAGGAGGTGTTAAACCGTGCGTAGACCACAGAAGGATATTCAGTTAACCACTTATGACGAGCTGCTTGGCATTAGTGAAATAGATAATACTGGCATGGACAAAGTAATCGAAGTCCCATTGGAGGAATTGTTCCCGTTTAAAAATCATCCGTTCCATGTCCTGGATGATGAAAAGATGGACGAAACTGTAGAAAGTATCCGGAGTTACGGTGTACTTAATCCGGCACTGGTAAGGCCAAGAGCCGAGGGCGGTTACGAACTGGTTGCCGGCCACAGACGGAAAAGAGCCTGTGAGATCGCGGGGCTTGAAACGATCTCGGCAGAAATCAAGGAACTGTCGAGAGATGAAGCCATTATTCTTATGGTAGAGTCTAACCTTCAGCGCTCCGTGATACTGCCGAGCGAAAAGGCTTTCTCGTATAAGATGAGGCTTGAAGCGATGAAGCGTCAGGGACAACGGACCGATTTAACTTCTCGACCAGTGGGCGACAAGTTGGATGAACGCAGATCTGGCGAAATTCTTGGCGAAACTGTCGGCGAGAGTGAACGGCAGG
>JALERM010000032.1 GCA_022764165.1 Eubacterium sp.
GTACCTCCGATGTGATATTTTTTGAGAATTGCTCTCATAAATATCTTCGGAGACTATGCAAAGTAAAGCAAGAAAAGATGATGTAAAATAAAGAAATTTGGAGGTTTACTTTGCATAGTAACTTTCTTTGCATAGGGAGGAGTTATCAGTCCAGTACTTGCAAATCTGTTTCTTCACTATGTATTTGACGACTTCATGTCAAAAGCATATCCGAACATCTGGTGGGAAAGATATGCTGATGATGGAGTACTGCACTGCCAATCGTATAAGCAGGCTGTATTCATAAAGCAGAAACTGGAAGAACGTTTTCAACAGTTTGGACTGGAACTGAATAAGGAAAAGACACGTATTGTGTATTGTAAGGATGATAATAGGACACAAAACTATAGCTGCACGCAATTCACTTTTCTGGGATACGCGTTCAGACCAAGGCTCAATAAGAATAAAGCAGGAAAGTTCTTTGTAGGCTTTACTCCTGCGGTCAGTGAAAAAGCCAAAACTGCCATGAAACAGAAAATCAGGGAATGGAAGATACAGCTGAAGGCGAATCTTACATTAAAAGACATTGGGAATATGATAAACAAAGTAGTACAAGGATGGATTAACTACTACACACACTACTATAAATCGGAATTTTATGAGGTGTTACGCTATATCAATCAATGTCTGATTAAATGGGTACGACGAAGTTATAAAAAGAAGAATACGAGGAGGAAAGCCGAGCACTGGCTCGGTGCAGTAGCCAGAAGAGACAGGAACTTGTTTGCACACTGGAAATTTGGAATATTACCATCTGTTGGAGAGGGAGCCGTATGAGTTGAGAGGCTCACGTACGGTTCTGATGGGGACTCAAGGGGAAGTTCCTTGGGCCTACCTACTTTAAGATATTCTGTCGGGATTATGTAACTGCAAAAAAGACAATGTATGCAACGAAGCTTTGGTTAGCTGAGAACCTGCATCTACAAACCAGTGATGAGAAATCAGGTATTACCAACCTGCGGAAAAATTATACGACTTTCCTTGGCATTAAGTTCAAAGTGGTGCCGAAAGGAAACAGGTGGATTATACGTTCTCATATTGCCGACAAGAGCAGAGATAAGGTCATCAAGAAACTGAAAGAGGTTTGGAAAGACATTAAAAATCCAAGCAAACAAAGTGAGATAGACCGAAACATCAGTCTCTATAATGCAATGGTCATGGGAATGCACAATTATTACTGTATGGCTACAATGGTATCGGCGGATTTTGCCGAAATCGCCTTTAAAGTGACTGGCAAGAGTAATGGAATGAACCACAATGACCGTTGCTATCCCATAGAGAGACAGGGAGAGATAACCAGTAAATTCATACAGGAAAAATATGGGCAATCGAAGCAGTTTCGGTGGATAAAGGGCAGAATGATTATTCCAATTGGGTATGTGGCTCACGAATATCCGAAATATAAAAGACGTGAAGTTAATAAATACGTGAGGAAGTATTCTGATGTCGAAAACTGCATCAGTTTCGATGTTATGAAATACATGATGGAAAATGCACATCTCTATCCTACAATGGAGATGGCTGACAACGCTCTTTCAAGGTATATAGCACAAAAAGGAAAGTGTGCAGTAACACACAATGCCCTGACAATATCGGATATGGTATGCGTGCATATCAAACCTTGGCATGGAGAGCGGAATGACACATACAGGAATTTGATTATTTTATCAAAAGAAGTGTCAGATTTGGTAGGAGCGACGAAAACAACGACAATAATGAAGTTGCTTTCGAACTTAGTGTTGACCGAAGAAATGCAAAATAAAGTAAATAAACTCCGTAAATTCAGGGAGTTAGAAGAAATACAATTCGAAGACTATATAGGCACTAAAAAGTAATCTTAGTCGGGGGAACGCCGTGTGATGGGAAACTATCACGCACGGTGTGGAGCGGGGGAAAAGCCCGAGGTGGCAACACCAGAGGCTTACCTATCGCTATTCGGGCAGATACCAAAGTTTGAGAAGCTGATTGCTACGATCCGTAGCCGGGAAATTTCAGCTTCTATTATTTTGCAGTCAAAGTCACAGCTTAAAGCGATTTATAAGGACAACGCAGATACCATAGAGGGCAACTGTGATACCACACTATTCCTTGGTGGAAAGGAAAAGACCACGCTCAAAGAGCTGGCAGAAGTTTTGGGTAAAGAAACCATTGACATTTATAATACCTCGGACACGAGGGGGACGAGCCAGTCCTACGGTCTGAATTATCAAAAGACCGGAAAAGATATGCCATAATTCATGGTGACGAGTTCAGTTGCCTTGAATTTATCATGAACAGGGACACGATCAACTGGATTCTGAAAAAACTGAATACAGGAGGTCGAACATGGAGCATTTACCAAAGAAAATCCACCAAAACGACATCAGCTACACGTTGCTGGGAGACTACTACATCCCTGACCTGAAGCTGCCGGAGGAAAGCCGCCCTATCGGGCGGTGGGGACGGATGCACAGGGATTATCTGCGAGAATACCGCCCGGCTTTATACAATGACCTGCTCCTGACCGGGAAGTTCTGGACATATCTTGCCGATCTGAATGAGCAGGCACAGGAGCGGCTGGCTGTCATTGTCCGGCAGATGATGGAGGCCGAACAGGTCACGGAGGAGCTGAAAAGTCGGGATTGGCTTGCTTGGGTGCAGGCCATGAGCAGCATCCGTAGCCGGGCAGAGGAAATCATCCTTGCAGAACTTGTGTACAGATAGGAGGCGCTATGAAATACCGCATTGAACGCACGAAAGGCCAGCATTGCCATTTTGCTAATAACCGGGAAGAATTGCTTGACTACCTGAAATACGCATCGGCGGGAACGGTCACGGACATCCGCAAGGTTTATAAAAGCGGTGTCACGGATTCCGTTATGGAAATATATTTGCCATATATCAAAACTATAAAACCCATGAAGTAACAACATCATCTTTGGAGCCACTCACTGGAATTATCCGGCGGGCGGCTCTTTTTATTTCCGCTTGCGTCTGGCCTTGCGGTTGGGCGGGATGGGGCTGGCCTTTCCTCTCATGTTGTTGGGACTTTTGAGCATCTTGGACAGGCTCAGTATCCGCAGGAATGCCGAGAAATCCTCTGAGGAAATCTTCTCAAAGGGTATCTGCAACTTATCGCAGAACTCGTGGATCAGCATCTCTATATCGCTGCCATGTTGGATGGCCTGCTCAAATTTTTCCTTTACATCATCCAGCGTGGGCTGCGGGTCTGCTGTGGTTTTGTCCTTGCGGTGTGCTTCCCGGATGTCCCGGACGATGCTGTCCAGATCATCGTGTATGACGTAGCTGTAAAAATCGCTTTCCTGCACCTGCCCCAGTTCCAGCGTCCGCATATAGAGGTCATCTTCTCCGGGCGCATACTTGCTCATGACGGTCTGCCGGGTGGCCTCCAACACCAGATTCATCTGCTCCACCCGCATATTGGC
>JALERM010000044.1 GCA_022764165.1 Eubacterium sp.
GAACAGCCTCAATGAGGACAATAAAGTTTCCCTGTTTGTCCGTTATATAGAGATTGAAACCGGCAAATACACATCAAAAATTATCAATAAAAACAAATAAGGAGTAGAATCATGAAAGAATTAGAATTGAAATATGGCTGCAATCCAAACCAGAAACCGTCTAAAATTTATATGAAAGAGGGAGAACTGCCAATCCAGGTACTCAATGGCAAACCGGGATATATCAATTTCCTGGATGCTTTCAATGGCTGGCAGCTGGTAAGAGATCTGAAAAAAGCTACCGGAATTCCGGCTGCTGCTTCTTTTAAACACGTATCTCCGGCAGGTGCTGCTGTTGGTCTTCCGCTGACTGAGACACTGGCTAAAATCTACTGGGTAGACGATATGGACTGGAAGAATTTCTCACCGATCGCCTGTGCCTATGCAAGAGCAAGAGGTGCAGATCGTATGTCTTCCTTCGGAGATTTTATCTCGCTGTCTGATGTGTGTGATAAAGATACCGCACTTCTGATCAAGAGAGAAGTATCTGATGGAGTGATTGCTCCGGGATACACCGAGGAAGCTCTGGAGATTCTGGCTCAGAAGAAGAAAGGTAATTACAATGTGATTCAGATTGATCCGGATTATGTACCGGCTCCGCTGGAACATAAAGAAGTATTTGGCGTAACTTTTGAACAGGGACGTCAGGAGCTGGCCATTGATGATGAATTGATTTCCAATATTGTAACAGAAAATAAAGAACTGACCGAAGAAGCAAAACGTGATCTGAAGATTTCTCTGATTACTCTGAAATACACCCAGTCCAATTCTGTTTGTTTTGTTAAAGACGGACAGGCAATCGGTGTAGGTGCAGGTCAGCAGTCCCGTGTACACTGTACCCGTCTGGCAGGTCAGAAAGCAGATAATTGGTGGCTGCGTCAGTGCCCGAAAGTTATGAACCTTCCATTCAAAGACAGTATTACCCGTGCAGAGCGTGACAATGCCATCGATGTTTACATCGGTGAAGAATACATGGACGTTCTGGCTGACGGCAACTGGGAAAGGACATTCACAGAAAAACCAGAAGTATTTACCAGAGAAGAAAAACGTGCATGGCTGGATCAGATGACAGACGTAACGGTAGGATCCGATGCATTCTTCCCGTTCCCGGATAATATCGAACGTGCTCACAAGAGCGGTGTCAAATACATCGCAGAGCCGGGCGGATCCGTTCGTGATGATCTGGTTATCGATACCTGCAACAAATACGGAATGGTCATGGCATTCACAGGAATCCGCCTGTTCCACCACTAAAATCAATTTGATTTTTCCCCGGGGAAAATGTAAAAATCCCCGGGGAAATCTTTGCGTTTTCGAGGTTATCATTTATGAAGAAAGATTTTTTAGAAGGCATCCGTGACGGTATTCCCATCTGTCTCGGATATTTTTCTGTGTCAGTGGCTTTTGGAATGACTACAGTGCTGGCGGGTATGCCTTTATGGGCTGCCGTTTTGATATCGCTGACCAATCTGACCAGTGCCGGACAGTTTGCAGGAGCCAATCTGATGCTGGCCGGAGGCAATATGGCAGAATTGGGTCTGACAACTTTGATTATAAATTTGAGATATTTTCTCATGTCTTTATCGGTTTCTCAAAAGGTAGAACGGAAGATGAGTATCCGGCAGAGACTGGCGGTTTCTTTTGGTATTACGGATGAAATATTTGCAGTTTCCATGCAGCATAAAGGAGATTTGTCAGCTGTATATATGGCAGGTTTGATCGTAACGCCTGTTCTGGGATGGACCGGTGGAACATTGGTGGGAGGTGCAGCTACGTCCGTGATGCCGGAGGCTTTGTCCAGTGCCCTGGGAATTGCTTTATATGGTATGTTTATTGCCGTGATCATTCCTCCTGCAAGAGAAGATCGGAGGGTACTGTTGACGGTGATCCTGGCTATCCTGGCCAGTCTGGCATTTTCTTATGTTCCGGTACTGAAAAGCCTTTCCGGAGGATGGAGTATCATCATTATTACGATTCTTGTCAGTGGGATTGCAGCCTGGCTGTTTCCCAGAGAACCAGAATCTGAACAGGGGGAGGAAGCGTTATGAGTACGGCTTACATACTGGGAAGCATTGCGGTGATGGCGATTGTGACCTATCTGGTGCGCATGCTTCCCATGGCAATATTCCGGAAAAAAATCACCAATATCAGAATTCAATCTTTTTTATATTATGTGCCGTATACGGTACTGGCAGCAATGACATTTCCTGCCATTTTCTCCAGCACCGGTTCAAAAGTAAGTGCTGCGGTGGGATGCGGCGTGGCGATTGTGCTGGCTTACTTCAAAAAAGGGCTGTTGACAGTGGCTGTGGGGGCTGCTGCGGCAGTGTTTGTGGTACAGATGATTTAGGGACGTTGCATTCGCCACGAGGAGCGCCCTTTGGTAGAAGGCTGGATAAGACACCCTCTGGATTGCGTATGACAGTTTGATATAAAACAGTATTTGCATCGGAGGAGGAAGCTTTGTATAGAGGAAAATTAAATCGTGCTTGAAATATAAGTCACCGGAAGGTGACTTTTATTTTGGAAAAGATGGTGGACATTTGGACGGAGTTTTGTGGCCAAAATAGCACAAAATGCGTTTTAAATGATAAATTAAAGATACAACGATCGATGCCGGTATCAAATAAAAGAATGGAGGAAAAATATATGAGGATGAAATGCAAAAGAATTATATCGTTGGTTGTAATAATTAGTTTGTTTGTTTTTTCGTCTACAAATGTCTTTGCGAATTATGAAAATTGTGATGAAAACAAACTTGTCGGAATGTCCTATGAGAAGCCTACAGAAAAAAGCGAAAAGGAATTGAAATCGATAGATGTTCCGTCGAATATTAAAAACTTATCAAATGGGTCAAGTTATAATTTTAGTGGTTCTTGTAATGCAAGTCATAAATTGTATACTAATTATTTGATTCGAGGAGCATATGATTATTCTATTGTTATTAAGAATAATTTAGGTAAAACACAATATGCATATGTGGTACAAGATTCAGGAAGTATATTAAAAACTGTAGTGATATCAGCTAACTCGACAAAAAGTTTCACTTTGCCGGTTCGACAAAAAATAACAACTTTTTATCTGGAGTTTCCTGGCGAGTGCAATGTATCTGGAAGTATACAAGGACTTAATTAAATTTTGAGATAAATTTCTATTTCATTGGGAATCCAAACAAGTCGAATGGTATATATGATGATGAAAAATGCCGCTGTGTGCACCACTGCCCAGCGGTATTTTTGTATATCAATTTTGGATTCGAACAGCATAGCAAGCACAAGGAATGGTACGGTTTATTGTAGAAAATATATGGTCATAAATGAATCGGTGGATATATAAAAGAGAAAATTATAATTCGTGGTCAAAATCATGGCAATTCGTAGACTTTAGGATAAATACTGGAGAAAACTTGCTATAATGTATTTTGCAAGGGGAGGGGAAGAAGATGTTATATAAAATGTCTGTTAAGTTAGCAAAGAAATTAGTTGAGCATTCAGAAGATAAGAAAGAAGATATATATATTTATGGCTTGGAACTGATTATTTCTACGATTATCGGGTTGTCTTCGATATTATTGATTTCGTACATGCTGTCTGAGTTAAAGTCGGGACTGATATTTATTATTATGTTTGTGCCTCTAAGGCTGTTTACTGGTGGATATCATGCCACAACATATGGAAAATGTTTTGTAATCAGTAACTGTTCGTATTTAATAATATTAGTCCTAAAATATATGATGTGGGATAATACACCATCTGGAATATGGATTGGACTATTGATTATTGCAAGTTGCTATATTGCTGCAAATGCACCGGTAATTAACCAGGCGCAGCCAATTAGTGAATATAAGCAGATGCACAGCAAACGAATTGCGAGATACATCTTAATAACAGAGATAGCTGCGATAGCAATTCTTTCTGCGGATCAAAAAGACTTGATGAGCATGTCCGTAGAGTTTATATTAGGGTTTGTAGGATATATGGATATTGTATAAGAGGTGCCAGGTATATTCTGGTGCCTTTTGTGTGTTAAGTGGACAAAAAAGCAGGGGTTGGTGGTCAAGGGATTCTATACTATATTCTTGCTGGTATAATAGGCATATAATTGTGGATAGGAGGACGCTATATGCAAATTGATGAGAATAGTTTATATATTGAAGCGATTAAGCTGGCTGCGGGGAGTGTTCAATATAAGAATTGGTCAGTACAGGATACTTTTATGGATGCAGTTTCTCAATTATACCAATATTATCAGAATTCTCAAAATATTAAATATCTGGAAACTGCCATACTCCATATTCAGGCATATTTAGAGATGGGATTTCCATATGAACAGGGGAAAACAGTATTTGATGTTATTTTAAAAGAGCTTGGTACTACAAGGGAAATGAAATTTCCGCAAAAGTTTTATTCAGCTAAACGGATCAAGCTGAATAAATTACAAGTAAGAAGCATGATAAAAAAATGGCCGGCTTCGCCCCATCAGAATATGAAGATTGATGAAGTAGTAGCGGATATTATCAAGAAAGTAAAGCAAAGAGAGGCTGGGATATTTTACTACAAATGTGCAGTTACGGAGGATTTGTATGAATTAGTGATAAGTGAAAAGGAAATTTTTTTCCATGATGTAAGGAGGGGAATTTTTTATACATTTGTAGTTTAATAAAACTACAGAAGCTGATATAATAAAATAATCGCTTTTGAGGAGGAATGAGATGATATACATTGCCATATGTGACGACAACGAAAAAACAGTAGGTATACTAAAAAATAAAGTAAATGTTTTTTTGAAAGATAGTAATGTACTTGCAGATGTTGTTGTTTATACCCAGAGCAGGCTGCTGCAATATGACATTCAAGAAGGCAAACATTATGATTTGATATTAAGCGATATTGAAATGCCTTATATGGATGGGATGGATCTGGCGGCATATATTAAAAGGTATTTGCCAGAAGTATTGATTATTTTTATTACATCTCATTTGAAATATGCTGTGGATGCGTATGAATTATCTATATTTAGGTATATCCCTAAAAATTCTTTAAATACAAGACTGCCCCATGCATTAAAGGATGCGATTAATATGATAAACATACAGTCCGAAAAATACTATACGATTGAAATGCCTAGCAGAATAGAGAAAATACCATATCACAAAATACTGTACATTCAGAGAGAGGGGAAGAACTCAGTAATTACTTTGACAGACAATTCGGTAACAAAAGTGAGAAAAAGTCTTACACAGGTATTTAAGGAACTCAAATCAGGGGATTTTATTTATGTTGACAGAGGCGATATCGTTAATTTAGCCCATATTATGGGCATAAAAGATCAAATCGTTGAATTGAAGAATGGAATCCGGTTGTCGGCGAGTCATTCAAAGTTAGATCAAATTAAGGCAAGGTTGAGTGAGTTTTGGGGGGAACAAATATGACTTTGTTATACGAAAGCATTGAACTTATAGCAAGTTTTATCGAATTTTTTGTATTATATAAAATATATAGTGTTTTATTCAGGGAATATCGTAGAAGACAAAGCCGATTGATTGACATACTTTTAGCAATAGGTGGAATGGCGATTATACATATTTGCAACCATATAGCTTTATTTTCGTATTTTGCCTTACTGGTTTTTATTTTGTATATAAGCATATCGGCTACATTTTTCTATAAAACAAATTATGTAGCACTCTTCTCTGTCGCAAGCTTTTACATTTTATGTTTAAGCTGCTTTGACTTTCTGGTGGTTACGCTTGTTTCTAATTTTTACGACGGATACGAAACATTTGTGAAAATGATTTCAGTAACAGGAGGTTTTCGTGCAATAATAATCAGTGTTACAAAAATTTTGTGGATAATAGCTTATTTCCTGCTGAAAAAATATTTGTATAGGTTTGCCAATAAAATGAATTATGTTTATACGATACTTATTATATCTTACATAGGATTTTTGGGGTTTATATATTTAGCTGAGCAGACGTTTAAAGCGTTTAACTATACAACCCCGGGATTGTGGTTTGTTTTTTTGGCCTTTTTCGCATTGTTTTTGTTTGCTGCTTACTTTGTGATGGAAAGTAGAGAAGAAAAGATGAAGTTGAATTTTACCGAGATGCGAAATGCACTGTTGGAAGAGAACTACAAAACGATTAATGAAATTTATATGAGTAATGCGAAATTGTATCATGATCTGAATAACCATTTGAATGTGCTTTATCAATTACTGGATGAGGGAGATGGGGATGGCGCAAAAGAATATATTAAAGAAATCAGCCGCCCGATAATGAAATTATCGAAAACAGTTTGGACAGGTACAGATGTAGTGGACGTTATCATTAACAGTAAGATTGAAAAAATGAGAGAAATGAATATTTCTTATGAAATTAATGTAGAGTTCCCTCAAAATACGAATATTTTGCCGCATGATATGTGTACTATATTGGCAAATTTGTTGGATAATGCTATTGAAGCGGTTGGAGTAATGAAAGAGCCTGGAACCGTAGCATTGACAATACGTAGAATTAATTATTTTTTGTTAATAAAAGTGAGTAATTCATGCGCAACCCAGAAAGAAAAATTTGTGAATTATCCGTCAACTACAAAAGAGAATAAGGAACTGCATGGATGGGGACTTCCAAGTGTTAAAGATGCAGTTGATAAATATAATGGTACATTAAAATGCACAAATGAGGGCAATCAATTTGTTACGAAAATTATGCTGTTTTTTGAGGTTACTGATTAATATCAATATATTGAGGTGATTGAGCAGGTAATATTTGCCTGCTCTTTTATATTTAATACCATGCAGAAGGTCTTATGGTCAAAGAAACGCGATTTGGCGGTCAAGGTAAAATCAAAAATAAGGTTATGTGTTATATTAATATTGCAAGCGAGATACCGGTACAAGCAACAGGTTTTGACGGCAGAGGTACCATTTATGTTCATTCCAGAAAACTGGATGAGACGGTTTCTTCAACCGAGGTAGATCTGAGAAGTGGCAGCCTTAACAAGACTAAATCAGGGGCTTACAATAAGTATGCTGCATACAATGCCTATTATTACCTGAAAGCAAGAATTCATAACAAGAAGGAGATATTTATATTAGAATGAAAAAAAGTATTGTTATTTTAGGATTTTTATTATGTTTGGGGTGCGTAGGTTGTGGAAAGGAACCATCCAAAGTAAATAGCACCATTACAGAACAAATTAATGTGGAAGAAAGCAGAGATAAATCTGAGAACAATGATGAAATAAAAAGTAATGTAAAAGAAAATGAGTTTCCCAAAAGATATAAAGAGGATAGCGATAATGTAAAATTTAATACAGAGATAATTGTATCAGATGAAATAATTGAAAATGGAATGGACATCATTTCAGCTACTTTGCAAGAAATTAATTCAGAAGATGCTTATGAGACATTAATGGGAACCATAGAGCTGCAGGATAAGGGAGAGAGTGATACACAGTTATGGTATGAAGGAGTAAATAATGAGATTCTAACAATTACCCCGTATTCTCTTGGATATTCAACAAAGTTTTTTTCATATGTGAATAATGCGTTCAGATTACAACAGGGATATTCAGATTATAATGCATATAAATATAGTATGGAAGATGAGTTGAGTTTTTCTACTAAGGAGGAAGCATTTGGAATTATAAAAACAGCCCTTGGAAGCATGGGAATTGATATTGACGATCAGTATAGTTGTTTTTCGTTGGATCATAAAATTATGCAAGAGGAAGAATACGTTACAGACATAGATGGCAATGTTGCGACTGAATATTATAAAGACGCTTGGACCGAAGATGATGATTGTTACTATTTCATAATAAATCAAAGTTATAAAGGGATACCAACATATCATGTTTTTTATGATGCGTTCCCCTTAGCTGCAGATGAGAATGCACCGATTCAGGTTGTCTATAATAAAAATGGAATTCAATTTTTGCAGATAGAAAAAGTGTTTAAATTTAGTGAAGAAAATGGATTGTACGATTTAAACAGTTTTACTGAAATAGCTAAGGTGATTCAGAATAAATATGGAATGCTTTTAGGAGATTCCACATATGAAGTAACCTCAGCGGAATTGTACTATATGGAAAGCAAAGTGTCAGAAAATCAGTATGAAATATTGCCGGTTTGGATTTTTCATACTACGGAAAGCTCAACAGGGAAAATATTGCAGGATGTAGTGAATGCTCAGACTGCGGAGGAAATTATATGGGAAGAAAAGTAAAAGTATTTAATTACTTAAAAGTTGATTTGATCAGAGCAATGTGGTCATGGAAATTTTTAATAGGAATTTTGGGCGTATGTCTTGTTATGTATATTGCTTCTTTAGAAGGAATAGCAAGTGATACTAATGTCACCTATGTGGTTTGGTTGATTGTTTACGGAATGCTATTTATGATAAGTTTAGTTTTTTCGGCTTTTCCATTCGCAGGGTGTTTTTGTGAAGATTTTGAACAAAAATTCGCATATTCACAAATTGAAAGAGGAAATATGAAAAGTTATGCAATAGCTAAAGTAATAGCGATTATGTTGGTAACATCAATAACGATGATGTTAGGGATGGTGCTTTATGTAAGCTTGCTTCATATAAAATTACCTTGGTTTAGCGAGGAAGATGCAATCTGCCAAAGCGCCTTAACCTTGGGGGGATTTAGGGCAATACTGCAAAAAGAATGGTACTATCTTTATTTTGCCTTGTTTGGTTTACAGTACGGAATTTTGGCAGGAATTTTAGCTTTACTTGCAGCGTATGTGTCATTATATATTACCAACAAATTATTGGTACTGTCAGTCCCGTTTATGAGTTTTTATTTTATTTCATATTATAGCCGTGCACTGTTTGGCGATTTGGAAAAAATCAATTTAATATATATTTTTAATGCGACCTTTAATATATGGGATAACGATATCTTTTCGTTTGGATATGCAGTGTTGGTAGGATTGATTTTTATGATTATACTTGGAAGTTTAATATTTGCTAAGTTGAAAAGGAAAATGAATTATGAGTAAAATAGGATCCAAATTGAAATTTGCATGGAAATTATTTTTGGCAAAACTATTGTCAATGAAAACCTTGACGTTATTGTTGCTTTTAGGGATTCTATATCATATTTTTTTGTCACCGGTAAAAAGCTTTTCTCAATCAGTAAATTATCCGGTATGCCCATGGATATTTCCATTTTTGATATCGGATATTTATTTTGTGATACTTTTTATGTCAGCAGTAGTTTATTATTTTTCGGACGTTCCATTTATGAAAGAATGGACAATGTATCAGGTGATTCGCACTGGTCGTGTGGAATGGGCCTGCGGACAGATTGGTTCCATTATTTTTAGTTCATTTGCATTTATAGTGATAGCAATATTTGAAACAGGATTGATGCTGTTGCCCAATATTACATTGAGTGAAGGATGGGGGAAAGTTTTATATACGTTATCAATGACAAATGCAGCTGGTGAATATCGAATCCCTTTTAGTGTATCATATGATATCATAAATAAATTTGGAACGTTTCAGGCTATGGGAATATCTATATTAATGGGTGGACTTGTGATTATGTTTATAGGGTTACTAATGTTTTCTTTAAGTCTTTACATTTCCAGGTTATGGGCAAATATAATAGCCATGTTGTTTGTGATATTGCCAATTGTTGTAGAAAATATCGGAGATATTGTTCCATGGTTGGTTTATTGTTCTCCTATATCGTGGATGCGCATGTCTGAGATAGATGTGCGATCGGGAATGAGGTGGCAAATGCCAACAGCATTAACAAGTAGTATTATACTGCTAATTGCTTGTATAGTATTGTCAGCGACTATTATTTGGAAAATACATGGAGTTGATTTTAAGTTGATTAAAGAAGATTAAGAGGTATAGGAGGTCTGCATGGACATTATTAAAGTTGAAAATGCTTCTAAAAGTTTTAATAATTATAAAGTATTAGATAATGTTTCTCTATCTTGTGAAGCAGGCAAAATATATGGGATTGTTGGATATAATGGCTCAGGGAAAACAGTATTGTTTAAATGTATATGTGGATTTTATCATCTTGATGAGGGGGAAATCTGGATTCGCGGCAAAAAAATGAAAAAGGATATGGACATGCTGACAGAGGCCGGTATCATTATTGAAGAACCTGCTTTTCTAAGAAATCACAGTGGCTACCGGAATTTGGATTTTTTGTATAGATTGCGGAATCATAAAAATAAAAAGCACATATATGAAATTATGAACAAAGTCGGATTAGATCCAAGTTCAAGAAAAAAAGTCTGCAATTATTCATTAGGAATGCGTCAACGGCTTGCAATAGCACAGGCAATTATGGAAGATCAACCTATTTTGATTTTGGATGAACCTATGAACGGACTGGATAAAAGAGGCGTTATTGATATGCGTAACTTTTTTGAAGGACTGAAAAAGGAGGGGAAAACAATTCTAATGGCTAGTCATAGCAAAGAAGATATCGATGTTTTGTGTGATGAAGTTTATGAAATGGATATGGGAAAACTAAGTAAAGTTCGATGAAAAGGAGCTAATACGGTGGATGAAAGTCAAATCAAAATATACCGTATAAGAAGTTGGATTATCGTATTCATGAAAGCATTGAAAAGGAAGTAAAAAAGAAGAAAAAAACTTTATTAAGGCATCATTGCTAAGTGTCTGTACGATAATATGCCTTATAAAAATAATATTACCATATATTGCGTCAAACCATCGGTCGTAAAATATATAATAAGTTGGAAGCAGGGTATTATATGGTAGCCCATCACTAAACAGATGGACGGAAGTCCGGCAATTAACCGGGCTTCCAATCCAAATTTTTATAGGTAGGTAATAGGAGATGTATGTATGAAAAAAATAATGGGAACCATTTTGCTTGCATTAAACATACTTTTATGCATAACAGAATTGTAAATATGCAAAAATATAAGCTATACAAATCTTCTTTATAATGATAATGCAGCTATCTTGATTAGAGCTGATGAGGGAGAAGAAAAACTTATATCGTTTATAAATGAAAAGATGGCGACGGAACGTATTACCATTTCAAAGTATGCCTATGTAGATGATGATAGTTTAGTAATTTATACAAATGATTTTACACTTGGTAATAAGATTGATTTTAACACCGATGTGAAAATTGACGATGAAAGCTTTATTGCGAATTATGAGGCCGATAGTCAGGGGCAGGTATTGACCCTGTTTCTATGACAATCCAGTCTTTCAGCTACAGCTGTAAAATTTATTGCAATGCTGCCGGAACATATTCTGCCACATGGAGCTAAGGAGGTTTATAAATGATTTCTTGGAAAAAGGTAGGAAAAATTCTGTTAATCATTCTGATTGTCACGTTACTGTTAGCAGCACTGGAAATATTTTTCTTTTCAGTACATGGAACACTTATAGAAGATATCCAGCAAACACATATTGTACCTATGGACTAATCAATCATTTTATAAATAAATACACCTGTCTTTCTCTGCATATACATGCTTCTGTCAGAGAAAATGAGACAAAACAGGTAACGGAAGATGTCCATCACAGGGATTCCTTTCATTTTTCCGGCATTGCACTGAAAAAGGAGCTTTCCGACTTGAAATTCCTTCAAAAATTTTGTGGCAGAATCAAAAATCTCATTTCCGTTTTCTGTTTTATGTGGTATACTTGACATGGCATAAATCTCCTTGCTGTGTGATTGTTTTTCGTAACTCAATTATACCACATGCAAGTGATTTATGCCTTATTTTATGTGTTAAAGTATTGATTTTTCAGGGTTCATCACACCAAATGGTGTGGGAAGTTTGAGTAAATTATTCATCCGCATTAAAAACATGCCGTGACTTTTTGAGAATTTATGATGGGACAACAAAGATAAATGCAGAAGGTCTGATTGCCCAAAACATTGAGCAAATCAGACTCGGAAGATCCTTTGCACGCCAGCACAGGTTCAAACTTCCGAAGAGTTTCTGCTACAGGAATTAGCATCTGTCTCATATATAAACTATATGTCTACTTCAGACAAAATGCAATGATAATCATTGATTTGGTCTTTTGGTCGACCTCATAAAAAAATGATCCATTTTCCAATCCGTAATAACGTATTTTCTTGTTTTGACTTGTTCTGTTTTTTTATTTCTCCTTCCTTAAGTTAATATCCTCAATGAAAATAATAGGTGTTAATAGTTTAAGTTAATGACATTGCGTGTGAACAGTAACAGCCGTGTCCGTTTTAGATAATTTGTCGAACAATTCTTCTTGAATCCATGAACTTTTCATGATACTATGAATCTACAAATATCTGGAAACGATTCTCATTTCCGGCGTTTCGCCACATTTCCAATATTAAAAAATATCATATTGCAGATGTAAATTATTTTATAACATTTTTCTTGACGATTACATATTATTTTACTATAATAAGGATATAAATGCAAAGAATAAATTTGCGTCTGCGATAAAAAGGAGGATTCATTGAAACAGGACGTAAATGAAAAATATTATTTGAATGACAGATACCGTATCGCAGATCTACTGAACGGGTATTTTTTTCAGGGGAATCAATACATTTCCCCGAAAGATGTAGAAGAAGGGAACCCGCAACTAATTTATCTGCCGGAAGAACAGGCTCTGAAAGTAGTAAAGAACAGGAAGCTGGTCTTTGAGGAACATGATCTTTTACATAAGATTATACATGGGGCAAATTATTTTGTGTTCAGTGTGGAAGAGCAGAATTATCTGGATCCATCCATGGTGCTGCGTTCACTGGACTATACAGTGGGACAGTATATGAAGCAGAGACATGAGATACAAAAGATGCATGACGGAAAGAAAGATTTGAAAGCCGATGAGTATGTCAGTAAATTTTCCCTGGAAGATTTGCTGAAGCCGGTAGCGATTGTGGTCATTTACTTCGGGGATGACGAGTGGTGTGGAGCCCGGACGCTTCATGAATTGCTGGATTGGACAGACATACCAGATGAATGGAAAAATATGTTTGCAGATTATAGGATGCACCTGATTGAGGTACAGAAGCTTGGGAATCTGGAGTGGTTTCACAGTGATTTGAGGCTGCTGTTTGGATTTCTACAGTGTAAGAATGATAAAGAAACAATGACGAGATTTATTGAAGAGAACCAGCAGGAACTGTCGGAATTATCAGAAGATATATTTATGGTTATGGCTTCTTTGAGTAAATCTAACCAGTTAAAAGTTTTGGCAATCGAGAGAGAGCATCAGGGGAAAGGAAAAATTAACATGTGTAAAGCAATTGATGATATGCTGGAAGACAGCAGAAATGATGGATTGAGAGAAGGAAGAGAAGAGGGGGAAGAACGAATTAGCAGACTGTTTTATTGTTTGATATCAGACAATCGTCTGGATGATATGAAACGGGCTACACAGGATAAAGAATTTCAAAATGCCCTGCTGGATGCTTATGCGATTTAGAATGTGTCGTGGACAGGTACATGGACACTCTTTATGGCCATGTACCTGTATTTCAGTCATCCTGCCAGATGAAGGATGCGGCTGATTGCCTGATAAATAGCTCCATTTATGGGTTCCCAAATCACGATATCGTTGGGAAACCAGATTAGCCGAATGATATATACGGTGATAAATAATGCCGCTGTGAGCACAAGTGCCCAGCGGTATTTTTTCAGGTCAATTTTGTATTCAAACAGAATTGCCAGTGCCAGAAACGGTGCCATCCAGAAGAGTGGATGAAAGGCAAAGGCTCCGGCAAAGTTCAGATGCAGGACGGCCAGCCATGCCCGCGTCATGCCGCATCCGGGGCAGGAAATGCCCAGATAATACTTGATGGGGCAGCCGGTGAACCAGGTGATCAGATAGTAGGCGATACATACAAGCAGCAGGGATTTCAGATTGGATAAAAAATGCTTCTGGTCTGAGTTGGTGAATTTCATAGGGAACCTCCGATGATGAAAAAATGAATGATGTGATGTTAGTATATATGTAGATTGATGTTTTGGCAAGTCCTAGGGACGTTGCATCTGTCATGAGGAGCGCCCTTTGTCTATATTGACATGACAAAGGGCGCTCCTCATGGCAAAAGAAGCGTCCCTAAGTGTTGCAGTATGATTCCTACAGTGGTATAATAACCTCATATTTTATTTTGAGGGAGGATTTGTTATGCAGTTCAAAAGACGTGACGGATTATTAAGTTCTATTTTTAATGTTCTCACCTGCGGCCTGTATTCGATTTATTTTTGGTATCAGTATGGGGAAGATGTGAATGTTATTTGTGCAGAAGACGGAAAAATGACTCAGAATTATATTGTGGCATGGATTCTGGGAATGATCACCTGTGGAATTTATCCACTGTACTGGTTGTATAATCTGGCATCAAGACTTGATACGGCAGGGAAAAAGTACGATGTGAATGTGGAATCTCCGGTATTCTTCACTCTGTTTATGAATATTCCGTTCCTTTCGTTTTTCTATGCCTGTGATGTTATGAACAAGTTTATGGAAAAGTACGAAGAAAAATATCCGAACGGAAATGGATATGGCAATCATGGTACTTATGGACAGGGCGGTTATGGTGGACCGGTTCCTCCGGTACGTCCTTATGGCGGCGGCAATATGCAGAGTGTGGGATCCCAGATTGGTTCTCAGTTTAAATCTGCAGTGCAGGATATGGGCAACAGCATCAAGAACACTGCACAGAGTGCAATGCCGACCTGTAAGAACTGTGGTGCCCCTGTTCCTCCGGGAAAGAATTACTGTAAGAGATGTGGTTATCCTGTCAATGGACCTGCCCCGCAGAATCCGCCGTTTGGTGGAATGGGAAGTGTACCTCCGGCAGCTCCGGAACCTCCGGTAAATCCTCAGATGCAGCAGGTATCACAGTCGGTGAACCCACCGGTACAGGAACTGGAAGTAGAGATTGAGCCAACCGTGAAAGAGATTCCACCGGTGGCAGAGCCTGTACAGGAAAAGCCGGTATGCCCGAACTGTGGCGGTTCCATCAAACCAGGAGATAAGTTCTGCATTAATTGCGGAAGTAAAATTGAACAGTAAAAAATATCTTATAAAAATATCTGCTCAGTCTCGTAAACTGCGAGAACTGAGCAGATATTTTTTTCAATAAAGAAAAATTCTTTCTTATTCTTTTCCATTAAAGCAGTAAGTACACAGTTTGCACGGTGAAAGACCAATGGATTTCACCATATCATCCAGACGATGGTAGCGAAGTGTAGTGAAGTTCAGTTCTTTGCGGATATCGTCCAGCATTCCCTCGTAGTTATGGGAGTCAGGATTTGCGTAGTCTTCCAGAATGGCTTCTGTGATGGTACCTTCACGTTTCTGGATCACGCGGCGGGTGATCAGATCCATCTCTGATTTAGAACGGGAGAAGTTCAGGTATTTACATCCGTATAACAGCGGCGGGCATGCCGGACGGATATGAACTTCTTTTGCTCCGCTTTCATAGAGGAATTCTGTGGTCTGTCCCAGCTGGGTTCCGCGGACGATGGAATCATCGATCAGCAGAAGGCTCTTGTCTTTGATCAGCTGCTTGACAGGAATCAGTTTCATATGTGCGATCTGTTCACGCTGACTCTGGTGTGTCGGCATAAAGGAACGAGGCCAGGTCGGTGTGTATTTGATAAATGGGCGGGCAAACGGGATGCCGGACTCATTGGCATATCCGATTGCATGCGGGGTACCGGAATCCGGAACGCCGGCAACAATATCAGGGCGTACGTTATCACGCTGTGCAAGAAGAGAACCGCAGTTATAACGCATCTGCTCCACATTGATCCCTTCGTATGTGGAAGTGGGGTATCCATAATATACCCAGAGGAAGGAACAGATTTTCATTTCTTCTCTGGCGGGGGATACGGTCTCGGCACCTTCCGGTGTGAAGAAAACGATTTCGCATGGTCCCAGTTCTTTGTAATCATGATAACCAAGATTACAGTAGGCAAAGCTTTCAAAGGAAGCACAGATGGCATCATCTTTCTTGCCGAGTATCAGAGGGGTACGTCCCATGCGGTCTCTGGCGGCATAAATTCCTTTTGGTGTCATGACCAGCATGGTCATGGAACCGTCAATCATGTCCTGTGCATGGCGGATTCCTTCTACAAGTGTTGGTTTCTGATTGATCAAAGAAGCGACCATCTCTGTGGCGTTGATACTTCCGCCGCTCATTTCCAGAAAATGTGTGCAGCCATTGCTGAAAGAATGTTTTACCAGTTCGTCCATATTGTTGATCTTACCTACGGTTGTAATGGCAAAACTCCCCAGATGTGACTGTACCATCAGCGGCTGTGGTTCTGTGTCAGAGATACAGCCGATTCCCAGGGTTCCTGTCAGTTCTTCAACATCCCGTTCAAACTTGGTACGGAACGGTGAGTTCTGAATGTTATGAATCGCCCGGTTGAATCCAAGTGTCTTGTCATAGACTGCCATACCGCCCCGGCGTGTTCCCAGATGAGAATGATAGTCCGTTCCAAAGAAAAGGTCAGAAACACAGTTGTTTTTTGATGCAACTCCAAAAATTCCACCCATATTTGTTCTCCTTTTTATGTGTCATGAAATTAGGCAGCTGAAATCAGCTGCAAGTTTTTTCTGTAAAATAACCACGTATTCCATTATATAATGCCATTTTAAGGAACGCAAGGCAAAAAATAACGGAATATTATCAAAATCCTGTGCTGTTTTGTACAAAATGAAATACATAGTTCAAATCCACAGATGTATGGTTGCACTTGCATTCATCTGTTATCCTGGAGTAAAATACAGTGTGATTCATACAGAAAATTGTCAGGACAGGAGAGTGATATTGTGAGAAGTATGGAATTCAAAATGGAACGCCAGGGGCTTTTGCAGGTGGGGCAGGAAGTGACAGTTACGGAGAGCCCGCTGCCAACCTCCTATTACTATACGATTCAGCCTATGATCGCGATGAGCAAGAATTATCTGGGATATGAGCGGCTGAAATCAAGAAAAGGGATTGTGAAAGATATCCGTGAGACAGACAGAGGATATTATACGGACGTGGAATTTGATGAGGAGGATGTGGAAGGATGACAGAGACGGAACGGGTGATACATGAAATCCCGCCTGTCTGGAACGAAAACAGCAGGGTATTGATTCTGGGGAGTTTTCCTTCCGTCAAGTCGAGAGAGGGACGCTTTTTTTATAATCATCCGCAGAACAGGTTTTGGAAAGTGCTGGCGGCCATATTGGATTGTCCGGTTCCCCGGACGATAGAAGAAAAAAAGCAGATGCTGCTGAGTCATGGGATTGCCGTGTGGGATGTGATTGCATCCTGCCAAATCCAGGGCTCCAGTGACAGCAGTATCCGGGATGTGGTTCCCAATGATTTGTCTGTGATTCTGTCACATGCTCCCGTAGTGCAGATTTATGCCAATGGTACTGCCGCATGGAAACTATATGAAAAATATATCAGACCCGTCAGCGGAAGGGAGGCGGTTCGTCTTCCCTCCACCAGTCCAGCCAATGCAGCATGGAAGCTGGATCGTCTGACAGAAGAATGGAAACAGATGAAAAAGGTTCTTTCCTGTTCCGAAATATAGGAATGGGAGAGAACCTTTGCTGCCCCGCGGCAGGATCGCACTGCGGCGGAGAGGAATTATGTTGCCGAAAGCAACCCGCCGCAGGCGTAGAATCCTGCAAAGCAGGATTCTTTTTCAATTATTTGGACGGAAAGTAAGGGAGTCGTCTGTCATGGAATCAATGATTGCAAGGGATTCCAGATGTACGCCCATATCGCGGATGATACGGCCGCCTTCCTGAAAACCTTTTTCAATCACAATACCTGCGCCTTCCAGCGTAGCGCCAGATTTTTGGACAATTTCAATCAGCCCCAGAAGAGCACAGCCATTTGCCAGAAAATCATCAATCAGCAATACATGGTCTTCGGGACCAAGAAATTTCTTGGACAAAATAACATCGTATACTTTTTTGTGAGTAAAGGATTCCACCTTGGAAGTGTACATTTCTCCGTCAAGATTCAGGCTCTGTGCTTTTTTTGCGAAAATAACAGGCACATTGAAATACTGAGCGACCAGGCAGGCAATACCGATCCCGGAAGCTTCAATGGTAAGAATTTTGGTGATGGGAGCATCCTGAAAACGGCGCTTAAATTCTTTTCCCAGTTCATTGATGAAAGGGATGTCCATCTGATGATTCAGAAAACTGTCTACCTTCAATATATTTCCCGGCTTAACGATTCCGTCTTTTATAATGCGTTCTTCTAATAGCTGCATATGATTTCCCTCCTGATGATTTGTATTATCATAACGCTTTATTTTTCCGAGTGCAATCCCCATTTGACAAAAAATACGAAAAACTTCCCCCCGGGGTGCTTGTTCTTTCTGCCGCAGGCTGTTATAATAAGCGTTACGGGAGGAATACAGATGAAAGAATATGAAGTAATCAGAGAAATCATCAATCAGTGCCCGCTGAATCATTCCAGAGATCAGTTGTTTGAGGAAATCGAATGTGAAGATCCGGAAGGTTATATCCAGGAAAAATACAGAGGGCGGGATTTTACTTATGATAAGAGTGTCCGCAGTGATGGGACAATCGTATTTGAGGTATTTGTGTCTGGAATGCATGAAAGATATACATTTACGGAAATATAGTTTTTAAGTGGTTCCCAAATTGCGGAATTGTTCGCATCTATCGTGGGAGTCCCGGGCAGGAGGAATCATGGCAGAAGTACAACACAAGCATACGCATACACATGTCCTTGAGGATGGAACGATCGTGGAACATACTCATACGCATACCCATGCAAATACAAAAGCTGTTCTGAATCGGCTGTCCAGAGCAATCGGTCATCTGGAATCTATTCGCCGTATGGTAGAAGACGGAAGAGATTGTTCTGAAGTACTGATTCAGCTGGCGGCAGTCAAATCGGCCATCAATAATACAGGAAAAGTAATTCTTCAGGATCATATTGAACACTGTATCGTTGATGCTGTGCGTGAGGGTGATGAAAAAGCCCTGGAGGAACTGAACCGGGCCATTGACCGGTTTATGAAGTAGGAAGCATGGCAACTGTTTTTGTTTTCAGTTGCCGGAAATAATAGAAAAGAGGTAGAGTTATGGCAAAAGAATGCAGCAGTACATCCTGCAGCAAAGAAAGCTGCGAGGGATGTCCAAGCAAAGAAAAAAAGAGCATGCTGGAGGAATTGAATATTTACTCTGAGATTAAGCATGTCATCGGCGTAGTAAGTGGTAAAGGTGGTGTAGGTAAATCTTTTGTTACCGCATCACTGGCAAATCAGATGGCGCAGAAAGGATTCCGTGTGGGTATTCTGGACGCAGATATTACAGGCCCGTCTATTCCGAAAATGTATGGACTTCACGGTCCGGCACAGGCAGATGACCAGGGAATTTATCCGATGGAGGCAAAGAATGGCATTAAAGTGATGTCTGTGAACCTTCTCCTTCCTCAGGAAGATGAACCGGTAATCTGGAGAGGACCGATTCTGGCTAATATGGTAAAACAGTTCTGGACAGATGTTATCTGGGGAGACCTGGATTATCTGTTCGTAGATATGCCTCCGGGAACCGGTGATGTGCCGCTGACGGTATTCCAGTCACTTCCGGTGGAAGGTATCGTGATCGTATCTTCACCGCAGGATCTGGTTAAGATGATTGTGAAGAAAGCTTATAAGATGGCACAGATGATGAATATCAAAGTGCTTGGTCTGGTGGAAAACTACAGTTACATTGTATGTCCTGACTGCGGCAAAAAACTGCAGGTATTTGGTGAAAGCCATATTGACGAGATTGCAGCCGAACTGCAGATAGACGTACTCGGTAAGATGCCGATCAATCCATTGTATGCAGAAGCAGCCGACAAGGGTGTGTTCCATGCTGTGGACAATGAATATGTGGAAAAAGCAGTAGAAAAACTGTATATGATGGGAAAATAGCAGGGAAACATGTAAATAGTGTATGCTTTGGTGTACATGATGAAAAATGCGCGTTATGTTTGACATGACGCGCATTTTTGCGATTTCATTATTTTTATATTGACAAGAACGTATGTTTGATGTATAATTCGATAAGAACATATGTTCTAAAAAGAATAAGCGAGGATACTGTTATGGTGATTCAGGAAGCGATGAGTCTGCAGGAAAAATTGAATATTTTATCGGATGCGGCCAAGTATGACGTTGCCTGTACATCCAGCGGTGTGGACAGAAAGAATAATGGAAAAGGTGTCGGGAACAGTGTGGCTTCCGGTATTTGCCATACCTTTTCCTCTGATGGCAGATGCATCAGCCTTCTGAAGATACTTTTTACGAACGAGTGTGTCTTTGACTGTCGGTATTGTGTCAATCGCTCATCCAATGATGTGGTTCGGGCTTCGTTTACTCCGCAGGAGGTATGTGAACTTACCATGGGATTTTATCGGAGAAATTACATTGAGGGACTTTTTCTGAGTTCAGGTATTCTCAAGAATCCTGCCTATACGATGGAACTTTTGTATCAGACCGTGTTCAAACTTCGAACAGAATACCATTTTCAGGGGTATATTCATCTGAAAGCGATTCCCGGTGCCCCTCAGGAACTGATACAGAGGACCGGTTATTATGCAGATCGTATGAGCATCAATCTGGAGTTTCCGACAGCAGAAGGTCTTCGTACACTTGCACCTCATAAGTCCAGGAAGACTATTCTTGCACCCATGAAGCAGATTCAGATACAGGCGAAAGAAAACAGGGAGGAGCTGATGCTTTATCGGAACAGTCCACGTTTTGTTCCGGCAGGACAGAGTACGCAGATGATTATCGGGGCTACAGGAGAAAATGACTTTCAGATTGTAAATACTGCGGAATCTCTTTACCGGAATTTTGAACTGAAGAGAGTTTTTTACTCTGCATTTGTGAATGTAAATCAGGACACTACCCTGCCTGATCTGCCGCAGGGGCCGCCGCTTTTAAGGGAACATCGTCTGTATCAGGCAGACTGGCTGATGAGATTTTATGGTTTCCGTGCAGGAGAACTGTTGTCGGAAGAAAAACCGAACTTCAATGTATTCCTGGATCCAAAGTGTGACTGGGCAATGCGCCATCTGGAATGTTTTCCTGTGGAAATAAATTCGGCTGACTACCATACGCTGCTTCGAGTACCGGGAATTGGTGTCAGGTCGGCGCAGAAAATTGTGGGAGCAAGAAAGTACGGAAAGCTGGATTTTGATGATTTGCAGAAGATGCGTGTGGTGCTGAAGCGTGCACTGTATTTTATTACCTGCAGTGGGCGTATGATGTATCGAACTAAGCTGGATGAAGATTATATCCTTCGCAATCTGCTGGATCCAAGAGAAAAACTGCCGGTGGATCCTGACATCACATATCAGCAGCTTTCTTTGTTCCCGTGAGCAACGAACCAAGTAGCCGCACTTGTGAGGATATTTGGCGACTGCCGCAAGGTCTTTGATTTGACACAGAAAGAGGAATACAGGAATATGAGCAACAGGTATATTTTTATATGTGATGATTCTTTGGAAGGGATTTTCTCGGGTGTTTATACGGCATGGGAAGCCCGGGTCGGTCATGAAAATGTGGAACTGCGTACGTGGGAACCGGAGAATTTGGAGCTTTTTTGTGAATATATACATGTAGATACGGAAATGGAAAAAGCGGAAAAAGTGTTGCGGACAATGAAGAGTCGTTTAGGTGAAGAAATTACAGAATGCATCTGTTTTTCTGCCTGTTCCCGTGACAAAGATAAAGGAACCGCTATCTATCGGACATTGGTGGATTGTCTTTCCAGATCTGGTGCGTCTTATGGGAAGAAACGTCTGGAAAACCGGAAGAATCCATGGGTTCGAAAAGTTTTGGAACTGCATCGGAATGTGTGGAATGAATATCATCATTATCTGGGATTCTTAAGATTCCGCCAAATTCGGGATAGAATACTTTTTTCGGTGATTACTCCTGTGAATGATGTACTTTTATTGTTTCAGGAACATTTCGGCGATCGGTTTTCCGGGGAGTATTGGATTATTTATGATGAAAAACGGAAGAAAGCTCTTCTCCATGAACCTCATCATCCCTGTGTCGTTTATGCTGGGAATATGGATGTTCTGGAACGATTGCAAGCAGAACGTGATATGGAAGAGGATTTCGAAGAATTATTTCGGGGGTTCTGTACTCATATATCCATAGCGGAGAGGGAAAATATGCATCTGCAGCAGCAGAATCTGCCTCTTCGGTTTCGAGCACATATGGTTGAATTCGACAAAAATTGATTTTCTGATTCGTAAAAAAAACGGTAAAATGTAAGGGATTTTATTGAAATCGATTTCAATGGAAAAAATCATATAAGGAATTACTAATCTATAATGGTAAATATTGGTAAAACATTACAAAAAACAGATAAATTGGGATGAAAAACGCGAGATAAAAAAGATTTGACAAAATGCTATTTCAGTGTGATAATGTACAAAAATCAAAGTGGTGCTACCACATGGGTATCTGATAAGGACAGATGTCCGACTGGACAGGATTCAAACGTTGTCTGTTTAAAAAATCTATGTTGAAAAGAGGTTTATGATTATGAAAGCGATAATTGAAAGTAAGATTAAACTGAACCAGGCAAGTGAAGCAGTGGAATTTTGTAATGCAGCTGAAAAGTGTGATTTTGATATAAATGTTTTCTATAATCGAGTAATTATTGATGCTAAGTCCATCATCGGTATTATGAGTATGGATTTGAATAAAGTATTGACTGTGCAGTGTTATGGAGAAAGTTCTGAGTTTAATAAAATGCTTCAGAAATATGCAATAGCCTAATACAGTCTGCGAGCTACCCCCATATCGCAGCTGTTTCCTTATATTTGATGGACCCTCCCTTGCTAAGTAACAGGAAAAACCTCCGGCATTTTATGTCCGGAGGTTTTTTCCGTTTGCAATGAATCTGTTGAGACAGGAACAAGAAAGGATTCTTTTCTGAGAAAAATGTGGTAAAATATTTAATAGATGCAAATCAGACAATATATAAGTGTTCCGGGGAGGTGAGATTTTTGGATAAAGAGAAAGTCAGTATATCGGTAAGGAATCTGGTAGAATTTATTCTGCGTTCCGGTGATCTGGATAACAGGAGAGCCGGTTTTGCAGATAAGGAGGCAATGCTCAAAGGCAGCAGAATCCATCGGGGAATTCAAAGACAGATGGGCGGGCTTTATCAGGCGGAAGTATCTCTCGCCCGTGAGACAGAATTTGAGGATCTGGTGATTATTGTGGAAGGGCGTGCAGACGGAATTATTGATGACGGGACTGACGCAACAATCGATGAGATCAAAGGAATCTATAAGGATCTTCGTTTCCTGGAAGAACCGATTGAAGTTCATCTGTCACAGGCAAAGTGTTATGCCTTTATCTATGGTGAGCAAAAACAGAAGGAAAAAATGCGTGTGCAGATGACGTATTGCCATCTGGAAACAGAAGAAATCAAGAGGTTTGAGAGAGAATATTCTCTGTATGAACTGCGAATTTGGTTTGAGGAGCTGGTGACTGCGTATTATCGGTGGGCCGGGTGGCAGCTTGAGTGGAAAAATAAAAGAAATAAGTCGATGGAACATCTGGAATTTCCTTTCCCCTATCGGGAAGGACAGAGAGAGGTGGTATCATCGGTATACAGGACTATTTTACGAAACATGCAGCTGTTTATACAGGCACCTACAGGTGTGGGAAAAACCATGACTTCCATTTTTCCGGCTGTGCGTTCTATGGGAGAAAATATCTCAGAGAAAATTTTTTATCTGACAGCGAAAACGATTACGAGAACAGTGGTCTGGGATGCCTTTCAGATTTTGCAGCGGCAGGGGCTTTGCTGTAAAGTGTTGATTCTTACCGCAAAAGAGAAAATGTGTGTCTGCGAGGAGGTGGAATGCAGGCCTGATCGGTGTCCTCGTGCGAAAGGTCATTTTGACAGAGTAAATGAGGCTGTATTTGCACTTCTCACAGAGGAAGACAGTTTTGACAGGGATATGTTGATGAAATACAGCGAAAAGTATCAGGTTTGTCCCTATGAAATGAGTCTGGATGTGGCTACATGGGTAGATGCGGTTATCTGTGATTATAATTATGTGTTTGATCCGGTGGTGTATCTCCGGCGATTTTTCAGTGAGGGAAATAAAGGAAAATATGTTTTTTTGATCGATGAGGCGCATAATCTTGTGGAACGCGGACGCGAAATGTATAGTGCAGTGTTGTACAAGGATGATTTTCTGAAAATAAAACGACTGGTGAAACCATATCATAAAAAACTGGAGCGGGCACTTGAAAAATGTAACCGGCAGCTTCTGGAGCTGAAGAGGGAGTGTGAGACTTATGTGGAACTGGATACTCTGGGGGGATTTTCTCTTGCTCTGTTGAATGTCATGGGTGAAATGGAAAACTTTCTGGAAGAATTGGAAGATGGAGACATGCGGAAAGAAGTGCTGGAATTTTACTTTCAGGTGCGCAGCTTTCTGTATATTCATGATCTTCTTGATGAAAACTACGTGATTTATTCTCAGCATGAAGAAGATGGAAGGTTTCGGGTAAAGCTTTACTGCGTCAATCCGGCGGTGAATCTGCAAAATTGCCTGAATAAGGGAATCAGTACGATTTATTTTTCGGCGACACTTCTTCCTGTGCAGTACTATCGGAAATTATTGAGCGGAAGAGAAAATGATTACGCTATTTATGCCCATACTCCATTTTCACCCGATCAAAAAAAGGTACTGCTGGGGCGTGATGTAAGCAGTCGTTATACCAGAAGAGGACCGGAGGAATATGGTAGGATTGCAGAGTACATTGCAAAGACAATTTCTGCCCGTAAGGGCAATTATATGGTGTTTTTTCCATCCTATCGCATGTTGGAGGATATTTATGATATTTATCTGGAAAAATTTGCGGGTCAGAATGAAAAGATCCTTTGCCAGAGTCCATCCATGCAGGAAAACGCCAGAGAAGAATTTCTTGCTGAATTTGATTGCGAACAGGAGACAACACTGCTGGGATTCTGCGTGATGGGAGGTATATTTGCAGAAGGTATTGATCTGACCGGAGAGAAACTGATCGGTGCAATCATTGTGGGAACCGGGCTGCCGCAGATCAGCTATGAGAGAGAAATACTGAAAAAATACTATGACAGGAAAGGGGAAAACGGCTTTGATTATGCCTATCGCTTCCCCGGAATGAATAAAGTACTCCAGTCGGCGGGACGCGTCATCAGGACAAAAGAAGATAAAGGTGTCATTCTGCTGTTGGATGAAAGATTCTGCTCCCCCGACTACCGGAACTTATTTCCCAGAGAATGGGAAGACTATGAAATATGCAATCGGCAGAACATCAAAGAAATGCTGGAAGAATTTTGGGAGTGATAATTGCGGTTTGTTTGGAGGGGGGACGGAGATTCTCCGTCCCTTTTTCCAACGAATTACAAAAAAGCACAATTCACAGAATCTCCAAGAATTCTTTGGCTGCTATGGTGAGGGGCAGTTGTGGGTTGTGGGAGATTACCAGGTTTCTGGCAGGCAGTTCTTCTATGATGTCCAGTGTGAAGAGGTCTCCGCTGCCCGGGACGCAGTAGTCAGGAACGAAGGCAATCCCCAGTCCGATTTTGGCTAGGTCGATCAGAAGATCATTGCTGCCCAGTTCGATTTCCGGCACCAGATCCAGTTGGTGCTGCTGGAACAGGTTGTGCAGAAATTCGCTGGTGGTGCTTTTTCTGTCCAGCATCATGATGGGATAGGTGAGCAGATCTTTTAAATGGATTTTTTTGTCTTTTAATTCCGGATAATAGGAAGCACCGGCGATAAAACAGTCCTTAAATGTGTGAATCTGGCGCATGTGTTCTCCGTGATTCAGTCGGGAATTTGGATAGTTGGTGACAATCAGATCCACCTGTCCCATTTCCAGAAGATCCACACATTTTGTGGAAGTCTGATTGGTGACTTTGATATGGACACTGGGGTGGGTTTTGTGAAACTGGTTCAGGAAAGGCACCAGAAAATATCGGCAGATGGTGTCACTGGCTCCGATGCGCAGCTGGCCTCCGCCCAGTTTTCCCGCTTCCATCAGCTGGTTTTCGCCGCGTTTGATCAGGTTCATGGCGGGCTCAATGTGGCGAAGCAGGGTTTCTCCTTCCGGCGTCAGCTGTACCCGTTTGGTACTTCGGATAAAAAGATTGATGCCCAGCTTTTTTTCCAGTGTTTTGATGGACTGGCTGACGGCAGACTGTGAGATAAACAGCTGCTTGGAAGCCTCAGAGAAGCTCAGAGAAACAGCAACATAATAAAATACTTTATACAATTCATAGTTAATATCCATAAAAATCCTCCAGGCTGTATTTCTTATTTGCTATAGTATAGCAGATTTATGTTAAAAAATCTATAAATTAGGAACACTAATTAAAAACATTAGACATATTAATTTTACTTATAAAAATACCTGTGTTATTTTATAGGTATAAGTTGAACATGAGTGTTCCATTCTTATGAAAAACGAATCAGAAAGGACAGTATGAATATGAGTAGTGTAAAACGAGTTTACGTGGAAAAGAAACCTGATTTTGCAGTACAGGCAAAGGAGCTGAAACACGAGATCAGCAGTTACCTGGGTATTAAGACCGTGACAGGGGTACATGTTTTCATTCGTTATGATGTGGAAAATATTTCTGATGAAGTATTTGAAAAAGCCTGCGGCTGTGTATTTTCCGAGCCGCCTGTAGATATTTTATATAAAGAAGAGATTCCTATGGCAGAAGGTGCACGGGTATTTTCCGTGGAGTATCTACCGGGACAGTTTGACCAGAGAGCAGACTCCGCTGTACAGTGTGTGCAGTTTTTAAAAGAGGACGAACAACCGATCATCAAATCTGCAACCACCTACGTAATTGAGGGAGAGGTTACAGACGAAGAATTTGATGCCATCAAGAATCACTGCATTAACCCGGTAGATTCCCGTGAGACCGATATGGTAAAACCGGAAACACTGGTTACCGTATTTGACGATCCGGAAGATGTGATGATTTTTGACGGATTTATAGAAATGGAAGAGGCTCCGCTGAAAGAGCTGTATGATTCTCTGAATCTGGCTATGACATTTAAGGATTTCCTGCATATCCAGAATTATTTCAAAAATGAAGAAAAACGTGATCCGTCCATGACTGAAATTCGTGTGCTGGATACTTACTGGTCCGATCACTGCCGTCATACAACATTTTCCACAGAACTGAAAAAAGTAACATTCAAAGACGGTGATTACAAAGAGCCTATCGTAAAAACGTATGAACAGTATCTGTCTGACCGTGAGGTTCTCTATAAAGGAAGAGATGACAAATTCATCTGCCTGATGGATCTGGCTCTGCTTGCCATGAAAAAACTGAAATCTGAAGGAAAACTTCAGGATCAGGAAGAATCCGATGAAATCAATGCCTGCTCCATCGTAGTTCCGGTAGATGTGGACGGAAAAGAAGAAGAGTGGCTGATTAACTTTAAAAATGAAACACACAACCATCCGACAGAGATTGAGCCTTTCGGTGGCGCTGCCACCTGTCTGGGCGGTGCGATCCGTGACCCGCTGTCAGGACGTACGTATGTATATCAGGCTATGCGTGTGACCGGTGCGGCTGATCCGACTGTATCTGTGAAAGAAACACTGAAAGGTAAACTGCCGCAGAAGAAACTGGTCAGAGGCGCTGCTCATGGTTACAGTTCCTATGGTAACCAGATTGGTCTTGCCACCGGTTACGTAAAAGAAGTTTACCATCCGAACTATGTGGCAAAACGTATGGAAATCGGTGCTGTTCTTGGTGCTGCCCCCAGACGTGCGGTTAAGAGAGAAAATTCCGATCCGGGTGATATCATTATCCTGCTTGGCGGACGTACCGGACGTGACGGTATCGGCGGTGCAACCGGTTCCTCCAAGGTACACACAGAGGCTTCTATTGAAGTCTGCGGTGCAGAAGTTCAGAAAGGAAATGCACCGACAGAACGTAAGATTCAGCGTATGTTCCGCAGAGAAGAAGTCAGCAAACTGATTAAAAAATGTAATGACTTTGGTGCCGGCGGTGTGTCTGTAGCAATCGGTGAGCTGGCAGCTGGTCTTCAGGTAAACCTGGATAAGGTTCCGAAAAAATATGCAGGTCTTGATGGAACAGAAATCGCTATTTCTGAATCTCAGGAGCGTATGGCAGTTGTTGTTGATCCGAAAGATGTGGATGAATTTATGAAATACGCCAACGAGGAAAATCTGGAAGCTGTTGTAGTAGCGGTTGTTACAGAGGAACCACGTCTGGTGCTGAAATGGAGAGATAAGGAAATTGTTAACATTTCCCGTGCTTTCCTGGATACCAACGGTGCACATCAGGAGACTGAGGTTGTGGTTGATATTCCGAATAAAGAGGGTAATGTGCTGGAACGTCCTGCACAGGCACCGGCAGATACGAAAAAACAGTGGCTTGATATGCTGGCTGATCTGAATACCTGTTCCCAGAAAGGACTGGTTGAAATGTTCGATGGTTCCATCGGTGCCGGCAGTGTATTTATGCCTCACGGCGGAAAATACCAGACAACAGAAACCCAGGCCATGGTAGCAAAAGTGCCGGTTCTGAATGGAAAGACCAATACCGTAACCATGATGAGCTATGGATTTGACCCATATGTATCCAGCTGGAGCCCATACCACGGTGCAGTTTACGCAGTTGTAGAATCTGTAGCACGTATCGTGGCAAATGGAGGGGATTATTCTAAGATTCGTTTTACCTTCCAGGAGTATTTCCGTCGTATGACAGAGGATCCGGAACGCTGGAGTCAGCCGTTTGCAGCACTTCTGGGTGCTTATGCAGCACAGCTGGGCTTCGGACTGCCTTCCATCGGTGGAAAAGACAGTATGTCCGGTACCTTCAATGAAATTGATGTACCTCCCACACTGGTATCATTTGCAGTAGATGTTGCCAAGAAACAGGATATTATTACTCCGGAATTGAAAAAAGCAGGAAGCAAGCTGGTTTGGATCCGTATTCCGAGAGATGAATATGACCTGCCCAAATATGATGAAGTGATGGATCTGTACGGAAAACTGCATGCAGATATTCTGGCAGGAAAAGTAATTTCTGCCTATGCCCTGGATCGCCATGGTATTGCAGCAGCTGTCAGCAAGATGGCCTTCGGTAACCGCATGGGTGTGAAGATCGAGCATAATCTGGATGAGAGAGACCTGTTTGCACCTGGATTTGGTGATATCGTCTGCGAGATTCCGGACGGAAAAGTTGGAGAACTGTCAGTAACCTATACAGTCATCGGTGAAGTGACCGACAGAGAAACATTTGAATATAAAGATGGTATGGTGATTTCTATGGATGAAGCCATGAATGCGTGGACCGGAACTCTGGAAAAAGTATTTAAAACCAAAGGTACCGATAACATGGAAGCTGTGGAAAGCCCATTGTACAAAGCAGACAGCATCCATATCTGCAAGAATAAAGTGGCACGTCCCACCGTATTTATTCCGGTATTCCCGGGTACTAACTGCGAGTATGACAGTGCGAAAGCATTCAAACGTGCTGGTGCAGATGTTATTACCAGAGTATTCAAGAACCTGACAGCAGAAGATATCCGCGATTCTGTTACTATTTTTGAAGAAGCCATCAACCAGGCACAGATTATCATGTTCCCTGGTGGATTCTCCGCAGGTGATGAACCGGATGGTTCTGCCAAGTTCTTTGCTACTGCATTCCAGAATGCGAAGATCAAAGAAGCGGTTATGAAGCTTCTGAACGAACGTGACGGTCTGGCACTTGGTATATGTAACGGATTCCAGGCACTGATCAAACTGGGTCTGGTACCTTACGGCGAAATCGTAGGACAGACAGCAGACTCACCTACACTGACATACAATACCATCGGACGCCACATTTCCAAGATGGTATACACAAAAGTTGTAACCAACAAATCCCCGTGGCTGCAGCAGGCAGAGCTGGGTAAGGTATATGTAAATCCGGCTTCTCACGGTGAAGGCCGTTTTGTTGCCAATAAAGAATGGCTGGATAAACTCTTTGCCAACGGTCAGGTGGCAACACAGTACTGTGACCTGAACGGAAACGTGTCCATGGATGAAGAGTGGAATGTCAACGGTTCCTATGCGGCAATCGAAGGCATTACCAGCCCGGATGGTCGTGTACTGGGCAAAATGGCACACAGCGAGCGCCGCGATGACGCTGTAGCTATGAATATTTACGGAGAACAGGATATCAAGATCTTCGAATCCGGAGTAGCATACTTTAAATAAATAAAAAAGAATTTTTCCCCGGGGAGTTTTACATTTTCCCCGGGGCATTTTTGCTTTCTATTGCAAATTCATGGATTTGAGAATAGAATAGAAGAAAAAGGAGGTGCTGTATTTATGAGGTATCAGATACAGGGGGATACTCTTCCGGTGGTGATTTGTGAGCTGCAGCAGGGAGAGCGGATGATTACAGAAAGTGGAAGTATGTCGTGGATGTCACCGAATATGAAGATGGAGACATCAACAAATGGAGGAATCGGAAAGGCTTTTGGAAGATTGTTTTCCGGTGAAAATATCTTCCAGAATATTTATACTGCCGTGGGCGGTCCGGGCATGATTGCTTTTGCGTCCAGTTTTCCGGGTTCTATCCGTGCCTTTGAGATTTCTCCGGGAAATGAGATGATTTTCCAGAAGAGTGCGTTTCTTGCAGGGGAATCTTCCATCAATTTATCGGTGTTTTTTAATAAAAAGTTGGGTTCAGGTATATTCGGCGGTGAAGGTTTTATCATGCAGAAAGTAAGTGGCAGTGGTATTGTTTTTGCTGAATTTGACGGACATGTGGTGGAATATGACCTGGCAGCCGGTCAGCAGATCGTGGTGGATACCGGATATCTGGCGGCAATGACATCAAGCTGCAAGATGGATATCCAGAGCGTACCGGGTGTGAAAAATATGCTGTTTGGCGGTGAAGGAATTTTCAATACGGTAATTACCGGGCCAGGAAGAGTATGGCTTCAGACCATGCCGATCAGTCATGTGGCCGGTGTCCTTCGTCCGTATATGCCAACGGGTAATTAATTGAGGACTATAAGATGAGAATTGTTACATTGATTGAGGATGCCAATGGACATCCTCAATGTTGTTCGGAACATGGTTTCTCTGTTTATGTAGAGACAGAGAAACATAAAGTGCTGATGGATACAGGGGCAACGTCAGCGTTTCTGGGAAATGCTGAAAGATTGACTGTTCCGTTGGATCAGGTTGATACCGTGATACTGAGTCATGGGCATTATGATCATTCTGGAGGTTTGCTGGATTTTTGCCAGCTAAATTCGAAGGCACAGATTTATATGCAGCAGTCTGCACTGGGGGACTACTATCACGGCGAGAGGTATATTGGAATTGATAAAGCGATACGGGAGCTGCCAAATGTACATTTTCTGATGGGAGATTACAGAATTGATGAGGAAGTTTCTCTCTTTACTGATATTAAAGGCAGAAGGTTTTATCCGCAGAGCAATCTGCAGTTGTCCCAAAAAGTCAATGGAATTCACGTACAGGATTTGTTTGAACATGAGCAGTGCCTGGTAATCCATTCTCAGGGGCATGAGGTACTGTTGTCCGGCTGTGCACATAACGGCATTCTGAATATTCTGGATCGGTATCAGCAGATATATCACAGTCTGCCGGATCATGTAATCAGTGGTTTTCATATGATGAAAAAAACAGAATATACACAGGAAGAAATTCAGACAATCTGTGACACTGCGAGAGAACTTAAAAAGTATCCTTCACGATTTTACACAGGTCATTGTACCGGGCAGAAGGCAATAGATTTGATGAAACCCATCATGGGAGATCAGCTGACTGCTATCTATAGTGGATGTGAATGGGAAATATCGTAGAGGGAACATAGGATTCCCTCTACCCCGGAGGGGTTTCCTATGATATAAAAAAGGAACGTTACGATAACGTTCCTTAAAATAGTAGCGAGAGGGGGATTCGAACCCTCGACACCACGGGTATGAACCGTGTGCTCTAGCCAACTGAGCTATCTCGCCATATAAAATTCATCTGAGTAAATACTCAGGAAAATGGGACCTACAGGGCTCGAACCTGTGACCCTCTGCTTGTAAGGCAGATGCTCTCCCAGCTGAGCTAAGATCCCGGGTCAAAATAGCGAGAGGGGGATTCGAACCCTCGACACCACGGGTATGAACCGTGTGCTCTAGCCAACTGAGCTATCTCGCCATATCTTAAAGTCGCTAACCGCAACCTGCTTGACTAGTATATAAAAAAATGGGAGAAATGTCAAGCACTTTTTGAAAAAATATGTCAAAATTTTCAGGTAGATG
>JALERM010000064.1 GCA_022764165.1 Eubacterium sp.
GGATGTGACCGGGGGACGGGTTCATAGCCACCAATTGTGGCTATGAACCCGTCCCCCGGTCACTTCCCCCGGTCACTCATCTATTACTGAATATCCGTCACCTTATATCCCTGGTCGGCAACAGCCTGCTTCAGGATATCATCCGAAATATCTTTCTCCATCGTTACAAGAGCAGTTCCGGTTTTGTGACTAACGTCAGCCTTTGTCACACCATCAAGTGCTTCCAGTGCTTTTTTTGTGTGCATCTCGCAGTGTCCACACATCATACCTTCGATTTTCAGTGTTTTTTCCATGGTTTTTGTCTCCTTTTCGATTGTGATTTTTAATTTATTTTTGATTTTATGATCCCGTTTAGAATCATGCATCCGAAAGAAATTCAGGCGCAGTGCATTGGTTACTACACTAAAGCTGGACAAGCTCATTGCTGCTGCAGCAAACATCGGATTGAGCTGCCAGCCGAGCACACCTATAAATACGCCTGCCGCCAGCGGAATGCCGATAATGTTGTAGATAAATGCCCAGAACAGATTTTCGTGAATGTTGTGCAGTGTTGCCCGACTTAAACGGATTGCCGCAGGAACATCAGACAGGCAGCTTTTCATCAGCACCACATCTGCCGCATCAATCGCAACATCCGCACCCACACCGATCGCAATGCCGATATCGGCACTCGTCAGTGCCGGGGCATCATTGATGCCGTCACCGACCATAATAACCTTTCCTTTTTGCTGCAGCTTTCGAATCACGCTTTCCTTTCCGTCAGGAAGTACGCCGGCAATTACCTCATCTACACCTGCCTTTGCGCCGATAGCTTTGGCTGTGCGCTCGTTATCACCGGTCAGCATCACCACATGTATGCCCATATTCCGCATCTCTTTAATTGCCTGAGGGCTGTCCTCTTTGATGATATCAGCGACAGCAATGATACCGCAGAGTTCACCGTCACGTACAAAGAACAACGGTGTTTTTCCTTCTTCTGAGAGATGATCGGACTTTACTTTTATCTCAGCAGGCACCTGGAATTGTCCGCTGATAAATTTATAACTGCCGCCAAACAGAACAGCACCATCAAGAGATGCCGTAAGTCCATTTCCAGGTAAGGCTTGGAACTGCTCTACCTCATTTGCCTCCAGTCCCTCTTGTTCTGCCTTTTGATTGACTGCCCGTGCCAGCGGATGCTCGCTTTTTTTCTCCAGTGCATAGGCAATTGACAAAAGCTCTTTCTCACTCCTGCCGTTTACCGGAATGATATCCGTAACCTTTGGTTCTCCCTGCGTTATCGTTCCCGTTTTATCAAGTGCCACGATCTGTGTTTTTCCCGTCTCCTCCAAAGAAACCGCTGTCTTGAAGAGAATACCGTTCTTTGCTCCCATTCCATTGCCTACCATGATAGCAACAGGGGTAGCAAGACCGAGTGCACAAGGGCAGCTGATCACCAGTACTGAGATTCCCCGTGCCAAAGCAAATCCTGCCGTCTGGCCGGCGAGAAGCCATACAATAACGGTTATCACCGCAATGGTGATAACGGCAGGGACAAACACACCTGACACTTTATCTGCGACCTTGGCAATCGGTGCCTTTGTTGCAGCCGCATCGCTGACCATCTGAATGATTTGCGAAAGCGTAGTGTCTTCCCCCACTCTTGTCGCCTCACAGCGTATATAGCCCGATTGATTCAGTGTTCCTGCGGAAACTGCACTCCCGGCCGCTTTGTCTACAGGAATACTCTCTCCTGTCAGGGTGGATTCATCTACTGCACTGTTTCCGTCCAAAACAGTTCCGTCCACAGGGATATTTTCACCGGGGCGCACGACAAAGATATCTCCTTTTGCCACCTGCTCGATTGGCACAGTTATTTCGGCACCATCCCGCAGAAGCGTGGCAGTCTTTGGAGCCAGCTTCATCAGCCCCTTCAGTGCATCGGTAGTTTTTCCTTTGGAACGTGCCTCCAGCATTTTTCCCAGGGTGATCAGCGCAAGAATCGTTGCGGCAGATTCAAAGTAAAACTCGTCCATATATGACATCACGGCATCTGCATTACCTTTGACCTGCGCATCCGTCATGGCAAACAGCGCAAATGTGCTGTAGACGAAGGCTGCCATAGAGCCTAATGCAACCAATGCATCCATATTCGGAGCACGGTGCCACAAGCTCTTAAAGCCGCTGATAAAAAACTTCTGATTGATCACCATAATAATAACCGTTAACAATAGCTGCAAAAGCCCCATCGCCACATGGTTGCCGTTAAAAAACGGCGGCAGCGGCCAGCCCCACAGCATATGTCCCATGGAAAAATACATTAGTACGATCCAAAAGCCCAGAGAGGTGATCAAGCGTTTTTTTAACACAGGCGTTTCCCTGTCCTTCAGTGCATCCTCGTCAGAGGATAAACGTGTAGTTTGATCCTTATTTCCCTTTTTCAGAGCTGCTCCATATCCTGCATCACGAACCGCCGCTATAATTTCCTCGGCGGATGCTGTTCCTTCCACGCCCATGGAATTGGTCAGCAGGCTCACCGAGCAGGAAGTAACTCCTTTCACACCCGATACTGCTTTTTCCACACGGGCAGAGCAGGCAGCACAGCTCATACCGGTTACTGTATATTGTTCCATAATTGCTTTGTTACGCCTCCTTTTATTTCATGAGTTTTTGCAGCGTTGCCACTAACTCATCGATCACTTCATCCTTGCCCTCACGGATATCTCTGGCAACACAGCCCCGAATATGACTTGCCAGCAGTTCCTTATTAAATGCATTGACCGCAGCGTTCACTGCAGCAGACTGGATTAAAATATCCGCACAGTAAGCATCTTTTTCCACCATACCACGAATTCCGCGAACCTGCCCTTCAATTCGGTTCAGACGGTGTATCAGTTTCTTTCGTTCTTCCTCTGATCGTTCTGTTGTTTTAGAACAGCACCCACATACTTCCTTATCAGACATCATCATACCCTCCTTTCCCTATATACCCCGTAAGGGTATTTTAATTATATACCCCATAAGGGTATATGTCAATAGGTTTGAAAAATCAAACCACCATAAACCATTCATGAAAATCGGATAATCACTTTCCCGTTTCTTAACCATAAGATGGCGTAGTTACAGGAACAGCTCATTTTCTTTTCTTACCGAACAAGCCTTCTTAATTGCCATAGCCGCAATCGACACCATAGCACCATTGACCTTTCTGGCATCATGAGAGCACAGCTTGACACAGCGCATACAGGCAATGCACTTTTTAGAGTTTGCCGTAAAGTTTGCCGAATTAATAGCCTGTACCGGACATTTTTCCGCACATAAACCACACTTTACGCAATCTTTGGTTGGTTTCGGAACAAGACCTGCTCCGCCGCTCTTTTTGTAGGGACGGTTTCCCGGTATGGAAACGGCATTCTCATCCTTGGATGCAATCTGGGCAGCAAAACCCGCAAGCTGTTTTTCATCCGCTGCATCCGGTCTGTTTGCTGCATACTGTGGTATGATGGAGTGCTCCGCAACAGCGGCAACCGCCGCAATAACCCGGAATCCGGCTTCTCTCGCAGCGTCCTCCATTTCAACAAGCGTATCTTCGTAAGCCCTGTTTCCATATACACATACTATGGTGCATCTCGCTCCGTTTCCCCGGATCTGCCTGAAGCGTTCAATCGCCACAGCAGGTGCCCGTCCGCCAAAAGAAGGCATGGCAACCAGAACCATATCCCCCTGTTTGATCTCGCATTTGGTAAAATCAGTTTTGGCATTACTCAGATCAATTTGTGTTATATTCCCGCTCAAATGCCCGCCAATCATATTGGCAACTTTCCTTGTACCCCCTGTAGGGCTGAAAATAATCTCTACTACATTCATGTGATTCGTCCTCCTCCTTAAATATTATGGTTAAATTTTTTCGGAATGCATCGTGTCGATCCTGCTTCGAATGTCGGCAATACAGTCGGCAAGTGTTTTTCCCGCAAGGGAACGGGCAAAGGCATCTTCTATATCCGTGAACATTTCAGTCAGCGCCGGACGGATATGACGGCCAACAATGCACTGATCACTGGGGTTTTGATGAATATCCAAAAGATGAATATCTGATTCCTCCATAACCGCCCGATAGATCTGAAGCAGTGTAAGATGTTCCGGGTCAACTGTCAGGGAATAACCGCTGATTCCTCTGTGACCATCAACAATCTCCGCCTTTTTTAGAAGCGCCAGAATTTTCCGAATGTAGCTGGCGTTGGTACCAACGCTCCTGGCCATCTGATCGGAATTCAACGGATTGGGAGACTCTGAAATCAGTATCAATACATGCACCGCAACGGAAAATTTTGTGTCCATTCGATTTGCCCTCCTACCATTTCATTTTCACTTTGTCTCCAAAATACATTTCTATGATTTCTTTTGTATTTGTATCAGATACAATTACATTATATGGTAATTAGAATAGTTTGTCAATATTTTCTCTCTCCTCTCTTATTTTTACTACATAGTTATATAATGATAGGTGATAATCATTCAGATATCCTATCAACTGTTCTTCACCGCGTTTATTATACTCTTCACCGTGCCAAATTTTCATTTCTATAATATATTGCTGACCCTGATAATCAATAATCAAGTCTGTCCTTCCCATACTTCTGGTACGGGATTCAATATAATAATTACCTGTTCCATTGATTAACGGTCTAATATATAAAAGAAATAGCTTTCTGCCATTTTTCTCTACAAATGTCTCCGAACTATTCCCATAAACTTCTGTAAAATGCTGCACAAATTTCTTGAGAATCAGTTCGATATCCAGACCATCTTTTTTGATAAATTTGTCCTTTCCTTTTTGACCGGCATCGTAAGTCTTGCTATCGATTGCCTCCTCGGCGATAAACAAATTGTACAGCCATATTTCAAAAATACGATTGGAAATTGCCACTTGTCCCACATCATCTTTCAGAAATCCAAACATGGTTCCCACGGACACCAGATACGGATACCCTTCTGTGTAATCATATATTTCCTGTGCGACAGTTTCCGTTTTCATTCCAGTTCCATGATCACCTTCATAGTCCTCCAACATATGTTTGATCTCAACCGGAGAAAAGCTCATATCTACATCAAAATCAGATGCAATATTAAATACTGCAAGCAGTATTTGATCCCGCAGGCAGTCGCCAAATGCCTGCAAGCAGTCACTTGGCTCGTTGCCTTCGCGAGTATTCCATGGACTATTATCTTTATGTTCCTCCTCCGGACGCATTTTTCTCTTCAAATTTTTAATATCACATACTCCTGCAAGTACAACAGACTGAAATGTAGCAAATCTTTTTCAGTTAAGATAATAACCACGTAACTGAGCGAGGAAATCAAGAAACACCTGGTTATTTGTCGCACTGTCAACTTCATCAATCATCAGTACTACTTGTTTGGTCATCTCAGAACAAAGCATACTAAGCGACTGAAAAAGTTCTACCAGCTCATATTCTTCTGCATCAGATTGGTAACTGTCCACGAATTCCTTAATAACTGCTTCATTTTCCGGTTTTCTGCTGTCCGGATTGCTTTAAATGAGTTTACAAATGCTCTGGCAAAAGCAAGGGAAAAGAGGTTCTCACTCTTAAACTTGGCATTACTCACCTGCATCTGGAAATCCATGCTTACAACAAAATAATCACTATTCAAATATTCACCTAATGCCTGAAGTATCGTGGTCTTACCAAACTGTCTTGCACGATTGATTGTGAAGTATTTTCCATCATCCACAAGAATCTTTACTTCTGCAAGTCGCTGTTCCAGATCAACCATATAGTGTTTCTCAGGATTGCAGATCCCTGTTGTATTGAATTGTGCTCTTGCTTCTCCACAAACCTTACTGTATGATAGGATATAAAGATCACATGTCATTCATTCCGAACGGAGGATATCAAAAAAATGATAGTAGAGAACTTGTTTCATGGCACTGAAGAATCCGAATTTGTTCCGAAAACCGTTGTTCACATGGATGGAAGCGTGTCAAAAGGCGAATGCCGCATTGTCAGTGAACATGGGATGGAGCTGTTTCTTAACGAAAAACTGACAATGAAACTGGTATGCACGCCTTCCAATCTGACAGAACTGATTATTGGAAGGCTGATTTCTGAAGGGTATATTGAATCAACAGATGAAATAGAAATGATTTATATTTGCAGCAATGGGAAGCGGGCTCGGGTATTCCTGAATGATACCGCCAGTGAGGCAATAAAATTGACACAGGTGGTAGAAGAAATACCTACCTGCTGTACAGACAACCAAGTGTTCCTGCAAAACCAGAACGGAAGAAAACCGAAGATTCAGCGGCATTCAAAGCCCATATGGAAATCAGAATGGATTTTGCACTTGCGAATCAATTTGTTTCCGATTCTGAAATACACAGAGCGACTCAGGGGACACACAGCTGCTATCTCAGCGTGAATGGGGAATTACATTTTAGTGTGGAAGATATTGGCAGACATAATGCAATTGATAAGGCAATCGGCTATGCGGTAATGCGTGGGTTCAAACGGGAAGACTGCATTCTGTATACAACAGGTCGTGTTTCAACCGATATGGCCAGAAAAGTAATCGTGTCTGGATTTCCAATTCTGGTATCAAAATCTGTTCCCACAAATGCAGCGGTAAATATGGCTCGTACAAATAATCTGGTGCTAATCTGTAAAGCATGGCCGGATCAATTTGAAGTATTTAGTGATGTAGAGCAGTAAAGTTCATGCAATATACTGCCAACATTCCCATAAGTAACTATCAATCTTACGCTTTACATTCTGCAAAAGCTGATTATTCTTTGTCTTATTCTGGCAGATAAGATTCAGGCTAAAACAGCAGAAGGGTTTAACATGACACAGGACGCTCCTCATGACAAAAAAAGCGTCCCTAAAAGTCCGGTGGCTATGAACCCGTCCCCCGGTCACCCCTTATTTTCCCTCTACATATTTATGTACCATTGCTTTTACGGCACCAGGTCCGGCAATCATTTCACGAAACATCGTTTCAATTTTCTCTCCCAAGCCGGCCTGATAAAGATTGATAAAGAACAGACGCGCATTGGATAGAATCGGCTTAAGCTGATCAGTAAAGGTTTCAGGATGCCCCACCACAATGTCTTTTAACTGCTCCTAAATTTCCTCATTCATAGGATCAGGGGCAAGCTCATATTTCTTCCCTGTATCATCTACGGCCAGCATATACCGGAGCCATCCGGCAATTCCCAGCGGAATGGCAGTGAGACGGGAAGCATCTCCATATTTTGCCACATATGCTTTAATCGTCTCTCCAAAACGGATACCTACCATCTGAGATACATCCACAGCAAGACGAAGATTTGTATCTCCCAGATATTCATTTGGGAACCGGTCATTAAAAAGTTCATCTACAAATGCCTGTGGTGAAAGAATTCCCGGATCAGGCGCCACAGGAAGTCCTTCATTGTAAGCCACCATACGTGCCAGCTTCATCATATCGGCATTTGTATTCAGCATGTGGGCAAACAGATCGTATCCCAGTACCACACCAAGAGGACCGGCAGCGGAATGTACCGGATTCAGACATACAGTTACTTTCATACGCTCAGACAGATTGACGGTGTTCCTGTCAGCCATATATACACCAAAACCTTTTTCCAAAGCAGGGCGGCCATTCGGAAAGCTGTCCTCGACCACAAGATACTGAGGTTTCTCAGCATTGACAAAAGGAGCGATGTAAGTTTTCTTTTCCGTGATGACCGGCTGCATATCCTCCACGCCCAGGTTCTCAAGGTCCGAAGCAATCCGCTCGCTTGGACGAGGCGTGATCTTGTCGATCATAGTCCACGGAAAGGCAACGATTTTTTCATCGCTCACGTAAACAGCAAAACCATCATCCACAAAACCGGCTTTCTGCCACTCCTCCGTCATTGTCAGCACAGACTGGCGAAGTCTTACACCGTTCTGTGAGCAGTTATCCATAGATACCAGTGCCAGAGGATATCTGCCTGCCTGATACCGTTCATAGAGCATGGCCGTCAGCACTGCCATGGCTCCGACAGCTTTATCCGGACCATTCTGGATATCGGACTGTACATACGGAAACCATGTACCATCGGCCTTCTGCAGAGCATATCCTTTTTCGGTAATTGTAAAGGAAACTAACTGCAGAGACGGGCTGGTGAAAATTTCCTTGAGTCGGTTCCACTGTGCCTGATTGGAGGACTGTGCTTTTACTGCCTCTGCCAGAGAACCCAATACCTTGTATTCTCTGGTGCCATCCCCATGCAGAATCACACTCAGTCCCAGATTATCATAGGGTGCATAAATTTTATCTACCACATCGTAATCAAAAGTCTCCACGCAGGTAATTCCCCGATCCATCACCCCTGCCTCCAGAAGGCCATCGGCAATACCACCGATAAATGCGCGAAAAATATTGCCAATTCCAAAATGCACCCATTCCGGTTCTTTTTTGCCTTTTCTGAAACTGCTTCCACATCATAGCCAGGAAGCACGATTCCTGCCATTTCCCATGGCTTGCGATTTTTGATTCCATTCATTGTTAATTTCATGTTATGACCTCTCCAATTATTCACTATAGTTACGTCTTTATCTTACGCTTATATCTAAGTCGTAAGTTTAGTATATATCTTTGTTTGTTACAAATCCATTGACAAATTATTACTGAACATCAATATAAAGAAGAAAATATTCTTGGAGTTTCCATTTCCACACAGGGAATCACTTCCCCGGATAATACTACTGTGACCTATGGAATTATCTTGAATAACACAGGCATGAATCTGGCATCATTTTCCCGATATCTCCCTTATCCGTATCATCTGGAACATGACTCCAAATCTGCTGCTGCTCTGGAATTATGGAACCATCCGGAGCTGGACAATGCCCTTGCTTTTCTGCTGAACAAGAATCTGGGTGGTGCCATCATAACGAATCATCAGATTCATCAGGGAAGTGGTATGCACAGCGGCATTATTGAACATATGTGTATCAATCCTGACGGTCCTCTTTGCTATTGTGGAAACCGTGGTTGTCTGGAAACCTATTGTTCCGCTAACACGTTGGAACATTCTTCAGGGCTTCCTGTAAAAGAATTTTTTCCTCTTTTAAGAGAAAAAATTTTCCCCGGCTTATACAAATCTGGGAAGACTATCTGAACTATCTGGTAAAACGCATCAATTCTTCCTCTCCATTTGCATTGGAAAAGAATCATATACTGTTCGGCATACATGGACAATATACCCCGGCTATCGGTGCTGCTTTATTTTATGTAGAACAATTTATTCAATCTGTATAACAGTACTCGAACTTTTCTAATTTTCACTAGGTTTATCCTTTCCAAAACACTGGAATGGTAAAAACAACTGATTTAAAGACGCTGATTTTGACCAATCGATTTTAGAAATGAACACGCCAAATGATCTCATTGCCTTTTTAGGGTATCGAACACTAAAAAATGTTCCTACTGTAGCTTTATTAGCGTTATTTATCTGCTTTAAATCTGGAACCAATCCTGCTTTTAGAGCATCAATAAACTGTTCTACTTCTTGAATCAAAGCAGTTTCTTCCGGAACATCATTCAGTGCATCGATTATTACTCTTTCCAATGCACCCTTTTCATTCGCCGGAATGATTAAAAGATATGTATATATGCTCTTCGCCTGTCCAAATGAGTCTTGAATAGCATTATCTTTCCAACGATTGCTCTCGACAGATATCTGCTCAAGAGCGTCATTAATTTGGCTTCTAATCTTCGCATCCGATGCTTCATCTCTATCCGTAACAACCATTAACGAAGATATATCTTCCTCGACAATCATATGATTTATACGATGTTGTTCTACGAAATGTGCAAATTTACCATTACCACCGACGCCACATAAAACAAGCTGATTTCCATTTTTAGAAAGGCTCTCGATTTGCTCATGTTCATCAAGTGGCTCGATTCCAAGCATATTATCTCTTTCGTGCTTCCAGCCATACACATTTTGCAAATAATAACTTATCAGCTGTACATCCGAAATGCCTTCTACAAGTACTAATTCTGTCATCATAGGCGCACCTCGAATTCAAATACTTTTCTGTTCTCGTACACATACTTGCCCGTAACGTTTCGAGCAACTATATTACTACCGTTATTATCATCAACTTTTTTAAGCGTAATGACTTTTATCGGATCGTTGTTAGCGTTATTATTTTCATAATTACCATATCGCAAAATTGCATCAATGGCCTCTATGCTATGTGTCGCAATGAATAATTGAACATTCAACTTGTTTGCCAACGCAAAGACAACCGGGAACAATATGTCATAATATTTTTTGTGTAACCCCGTTTCTATCTCATCAATCAATAATATTGAATCTGCAGCGTTAAATAATTTATTAAGAATATACAATATCTTTTTAATGCCATCACCATAAACAGAGAAAGGCATATTCACGCCATCCTTTGTAATAATAGACTCCAAATATGTTCCGTCGTCTGATTTTGTATAACAGATATCTGCAATGGAGCTGTCAAACTGTCTCAAAATATCAATTGCTAGCTTCTTGTATTCCGGATTATCTACAATATTTTGGAGCAAATCATAACGCAGGTGCCCAAAAGATGGTATATAATGCACTTCCTTTTTTACGATAGGACCCGGGATCACATTGTCCAAAGAAGTACAACGAATCTCTTTTTCTACCGGCTTCCTTCCAGTCTGAGTAATAATACTTCCTGTAAACACTTTTACCGCTTCAGGAATAAAAGCTGTCTCCCTTTTATACTGTGCTTTTTGGCGTGTAGACATTTTCGATAATTGCAGAGCATCTTCACCGGAAACAGTTCTTTCATTACCTCTCAACTCAAATTCAAGCGTACCTTTATCACTGTGAGCATAAATATCAAGTTCCAAAAGGGTTTTACTCTGTTCTATATTGAACATTTTGATAAAGGATGTATAAAAGCTACTACTCTGATTAAGTGCCGTTCTTTGATTAACCACACTCTTAATGGAACTTAGCTGTGATTTAGCGAACAGCAACTGTATTGCCTCTAAGAATGTTGTTTTACCGCTATTGTTATCTCCTACGATAAGATTGATATTAGAAAACTCTGAAACCTCTAATTTCTGAATACCTCTGAACTTAATTATTTCAATTGAATTAATAAATGCCATTCTTAATCATCTCCTTCCATACTCTCAAAGCTTATCACCAGTCTTGTATGTGTAGCTGCAGCAATCTTCTGCAAGGTCTCTATCCTAGGAACGACTTTACCATTTTGGATTTTACTGATGTTAGACTGAGACATGTTTGTAATTCGGCACAAATCTTCCTGCGTAAAATTATTCTCATCCAACACTCTTTGTATTTCCTCTGATACGCTATTCAACACCTCTCTCAAGGTATCCTCGGATTTATCTACCTTCGTTTCTATTGGTTCAGTAACCGGTTTCTTTAGATTATTAATTTGCTCAAATATAGAATTCATATCTCCGTTATTCATAACAACAGCCTCCTTTTATGTTAAGTATAACATATTTCTTATAAAATATGCATTAAATTGTTATGTATGACATATTTTTATCATCGATTACTATATTGTTATTAATAACATATTTTTGAGATTTTTGCAAAAAATAGTCACGCGTGACATATTATGCTCAGGGGATACGGTGTCAGGTACCTGTGAACATTGTAATCGAGACCTGGTACGACGTTTTCCTTTAAAAGATCTGCGATGATCCTGGAACGTTCCACTTCATCGATCAGATGTGGTTCTTCTGTAAAACCAAGGTCCTGATAATTATCACGGATCACACGGTCACCAAAAGAGTGGAAAGTCGTACAGGACAGCTTTTCCAGATCTGCATCACAACCAAGGTCATCTGCATACAGCCGGATACGTTCCCGCATCTCTTCTGCACCGGTATTGGTGAATGTCAGCAGGATGATTTCTTCCGGTAGGACTCCTTCATCCAGCATATTCGCAATACGCAGTGCCGTAACCAGAGTTTTTCCGGCTCCTGCTCCTGCATTGATCCTGGCAATGCCATGACGGAAAGCGATCGCATTCTCCTGTTCATCCGTAAGTACCAGATCCGACAGGGACTTCTGCCTCCTTTCTTTCTCGATCCTGATCGGAGGTTTTGTATAATTACATACCTGGTTCAAGCAGCAGTTATCACATGCTTTATTGCCGCACATCTCTTCCCCTGCCACAAATTCTTCAAACTGTGGTTTAAAAAGATCATCCATCG
>JALERM010000081.1 GCA_022764165.1 Eubacterium sp.
AAAATGAGCCCGCAGGCATAAAACAGCTGATGCCGTGGAGTGAATTCATAAAGGAAAACTGTTCAGGAATAACAGATACAGAAAAAATACTACCGGAAAAACGAGGGGACCTGCCTATGTAAGGTCTCCTGAAAGTCGTACCCGGGTGGTTATTCATCGCTTACAAAAATACTGCATAGACCCCGCCGGGAAAACTTCATATTCATGTATGACATAGAACTGCTACCTGTACTCTGATTTATCAAACCGAGATTTCTTCAATGATACATTGGTGTTCCTTCCTGTCTTTCGAATAATTCACTCCGATCAACAGCAGGTTTCCTTTATATTCTTCCAACGCTTTCACATATTTTTTCGTTTTAATCTGTTCAATTGCTCCTTCCGCCGATTTATCCCACTTAAGTTCCACAATCATCGCAGGTTTGTCCTGATGCTTTTTCCGTGGCAGGTAAACAATATCCGCAAATCCCTGACCAGATGGCAGTTCCCTGATTTCTGTATAATAGGCCCTTGCACTGTAAAACGCTAGGGATATCACGCAGGCCAGCGAATTCTCATCATTGTATTTCAATATGGAAGTCTCAAAATGTGCTTCCTCAATTCCTTTTGCCACGGCTTCAGCATTTTTATTCCAGGCATTCTTAAGCAACCGGTCAGACTGCTGTAAGGCCCTTACAACAGTTTCCCACCCTGTATCTTCCACTGCATTATAGAATTCAGAAGCTACTTCCGAGTTCGGAATAAATACTTCCTGCGCCGTATAATCATATCCCAGATAACCCAGATGGATTAATAACGTCAGTACATCATCAGCAGATTTGAAAGTGGTCATATCATTTGTAAATTTGCTGGTATTGATTTTTTTACTTGAACCAGCCAGTAATTCTATAACTGTATCTTTTAATCCGGCATAATTCAGAGCAATATAATCCCTCAGTGCTTCAAACGTCTCTGTCTGGTTCCAGTAACTGTCAAAACTCCTGCTGAGCATCGCACTTACCACAGACCTGGGGCTGTACACATGTTCCAGATTTTCAAATCGGTATCCATCATACCATCTTTTTGTTTCTTCAAAATCCATCCCATACTGACAGCATAATTCCTTCACTTCGGATTCTGTGAAACCTACAAACTCCGCAAGCTGTTTCGGATTGGTCATTGAGAACTCATCAAACATATTCAATGCGGAATGTGTTCCATATTTCTTAATAGGCAGAATTCCAGTCATATAAGCCAATGCTACATATTGCTTATCTTTCAACAGATTTCTCAAGAAGTCCAGATATATCTTTTGTTCCTCTTTATCTTCCTTTTTCTCACGGAATATACAATCCCATTCATCAATGATAAATATAAATGGAATATCCACTGCATTATATATATCCGATAAGGTTCGTATCAGATTCTCTGAATCATAATATCTTATATCCGGGTAAGCCTCCAGCAAATCCCATAAAATATTCTTCTCTATAGAATGTCTCATAGAACCAACATCATGGTTTTCACTCAGAAAATCCTGCATATTCAGAAATATCACATTATACTGATTCAAGTGTACAGAAAATGAATCATCTTTCCCGATTTTTAATTTTTTAAATTCTTCTTTTGAATCCGCACCTCTTCCATAATAAGCCGCAAGCATATTGGCCGCCATGGACTTTCCAAACCTTCTTGGACGGCTGACACAAACGTACTGCTGCTCTGACTCAAGCACTTTATTGGTGTATGCTATCAGTTCACTTTTATCTACATAAATTTGCGAATTCAATCCTTTTTGAAAAGCACTTTTTTTTGGATTTAAATAAATACCCATTCTTCCAACACACTCCCGTCTTCTATCTCAATTTACATTTTTATTGCTTTACAACCTTTTATAGACTCTCATAATAATGGATCACTTCAATGTTTTCAACCACTGTGCCTTTGTCATATAGTTTGTATGTCCTATTCTGTTTTCACCCATAAGCGGTACCGGAACATCTTCGCATGTATGATGATAAACAAATCCTACCTTTTCCTGTACCCGTTTGGATTTCGTATTACCATCATAATATCCGCACCAGATTACTTCCATATTCAGATCTTCAAATCCATGCCGAATCAATTCCCTTGCTGCTTCAGGAATAAGCCCTTTTCCCCAATATTTTTTCCCTATCCAATAACCCAGCTCACATTCATCATCCCTGTCAGTCATATCAGTACAGCCATTAAGTTTCAGTTCAATGCATCCAATTGCTAAACCATCTGTTTTCAGACAGACTGCATAACATTCCGACCCACAAAAAACATGCTTTATAACATCACGGCTCTCTTCCAGATTTTTATGCGGCGGCCAGCCGGCAATAGGACCAACCTCCGAATCTTTCGCATATTCATATAAACTCTCCGCATCTGTTTCTTTCCACGGACGAAGTATTAATCTTTCTGTCTGTAATACCATAATCAACATACCTCCCTTTTTTTGCAATCGTTTAGTTCAATTGTTTTCGTAGCAATTTTTTCACGAAACCTCACATCATGTTCTACAAACAGCATGGTCGGTTGATATTCCAACAGCAGTTTCTCAATCTGCATTCTCGAAAATACGTCAATATAATTCAGCGGTTCATCCCAGATATACAGATGAGCCGGGGTCAGTAGACTAGCAGCAAGCAATACTTTCTTTTTCTGACCTTCCGAATAATCTTCAATATTTTTCATAAACTGTACCCGTTCAAAATCCAGCTGTCTGAGTATAGCACAGAATAAACTCTGATCCAATTCACGTTCTCTACAAAAGGATGTAATGCTTCCTTTTAATCCCTTTGCATCCTGATTCAAATAAGAAATCACAAGTCCCGATGCAATTTCACACACACCTTCTTCTAAAACATCCAGCTTTTCATCATTTGTACCGTTTTTCTGCAAAATCATTTTGAGAAGAGTTGATTTCCCACATCCGTTTTTCCCGGACAGTGCAATTCGATCTCCTCTGTTTATTGTAAAGGTCAATCTCTCAAAAACCGGATAATCTGAATCTGCATATTGACAACGATAGTCCTCGATATTTACAAGAGTATTTTTGTGATGGGAAAGCTGAATCAATTTTAAATCGACAGGAGTCTCTATATCCTGCAGAAGCCCTTCCTTTTCTTCAATCTCCCGGCCAATTCGTTTTTCCATTTGTTTGACCCGACTCTGCATCTTTTTTGTTTTCCCGCCAATGTATGACCGTGTATCCAAAAATCTGTCGTGTTCTTTGATCGGATCAAAACCTATCTTGGTACGCTCATTTTTGTCTGCCCATTCAGAAGTTCTCCGGGCTGCCTGCTTCAGCTTCTGGATTTCCTTCTGATGTTTTTCATTTTCCGCCATGACAAACTGATCTTTTCGCTTCTTATTCTCCCACCAGCTGGAAAAATTGCCGTTTTGCACTTCAATACTTTTCCGGTTCAACACTAAACAATGGTCAATACAGGCATCCAGCAAATCCCGGTCATGGGATACCAAAATAAATCCCTTCTTTGATGCCAGATATTCTTTTACAATCTCTCTTGCCTCATGATCCAGGTGATTCGTAGGCTCATCGATCAGCAGAAACTCATGATCCCCTGAAAATAAAATAGCCAGCAAAACTTTTGTTCGCTCTCCCGGACTCAGAGTCTGATACGGTCTGTAGAGAACTTCTGCGCTTTCCGCCAGTCCATCCAGCTCGCATATCACACGCCATGGTTCACATCCCGGTTTCAGATCTTCCATAAATTCAGCCGCAGGCAGCTCCATCTGAGACCCGGTAATATGATACGGAAAATAATCAAACATGGTCGAAGTAGTAATTGCCCCCTGATAAGAATACTTTCCCAGTAATAAATTTAAAAAAGTTGTCTTCCCTTTTCCGTTTCGTCCTATAAAACCCAATTTCCAGTTTGTATCAATAGAAAAAGAAACATCTTCAAAAACATTGTCAAAGCTGCCGTCATAATAAAAAGTTAAATGATCTACACTAATTCTTGCCATATCCATTCCTCCAATAATAGCTGCCAAAGACATGAATCATTACATCGATAACCTCATAATCAGACACCCTAAATTGGATTCAGATATACATTTACGCGTAACTGTTAAGTATCTTCACATTTACGCACAAAAAAGAGAGGTTATGAGAACATAATTCACTTTGGCAACATGAAAAACAGTATGCATATCACAATCCATACCGTCACAATCTTCATGTACCCAAACGTAAATTATCTCCTCATCTTTTCACCTCTCCCCTTAAAGATGGCATCATTCTAACATTTTGATTTTCTCTTGTCAACACAATTCTCCTTGACCAATACTGCAAGATGATGTACAATAAAAGAAAAAATCAGTGAGGATTTTGGATGTTAATTGTTGTAATGGAGAAAATTGCAAAGTAAATATTGCAGGGATGATTTTTAGTTTGCGCTAAAAGTCTGCCCATTTGTTGACAACCTATGTTGTCAGCATTTTCGCCTTACAATGCTTAATATCATGGTAATTATATTCCCATAGATAGTGTTAGCATGGCTGTATGGTCATGCTTTTTGTTTTTCATTTTCATCTATGGGATAATCATATAGAAATGAGCAGACCATAGTATCTTAATGCACTTAAGGTATCTGTGGTCTTTTTTGCGTTGAAGGCGACATCAAAACAGCTGCTGTTCGTGTACGAATAGCAAGCGGACGGTAACTCAACATAAAACATTTCATAAAGGGAGAGAATAAAGATGAATATTGAAAGACAAATTGAATTTGATAAAGTGAAGGAACTATGGGCTGATTTGGCTATTACTGACTGGGCAAAGAAAAAGATCAGAGAAGTTTCCCCCTATTTTTCCGAAAATGAATTGAGAAAGCAAGTAAGGGATACCACCGATGCCAGGAATCTGATTGAAAAACTGGGAACACCGCCCCTGCAGAATATTTCTGAAATGAAAGAAATTCTGTTGATTGTGGAAAAAGGTGATTGTCTGACACCGTATCAGTTCGAACGGGTAGAAAAAGTTCTGGTTGCAGTAAAACGGCTGAAGAATTATCTGGAAAGAGGAAAAATGCATAACAATTCCCTGGCTTATTATGATGAAAATCTGGATGACATTTCAGAATTGCGAGAAGAAATATGCTGTAAAATCAGAAATGGCTTTGTGGATGATTATGCATCGAAAGAATTAGGGCAGATTCGAAATCAGATTGGGAAATGTGAAGAACAGATGAAGCAGAAAGCAGAACAGATCCTGCGTTCCTATAAAGACTGTATGGCAGATAATTACTGTACATTTAGAAATGGTCGTATCTGCCTTCCGGTAAAAAAGGAGTATAAACTTAAGATATCCGGCAGCATCGTGGACAAATCTTCCACGGGCAGTACCCTTTTTATCGAACCGACAAGTGTTGCAAAATATTATGAAGAACTGCAGTTACTCAAAATTAATGAAGAAAATGAAGTGTATCGTATTTTGTATACCTTATCAGCCATCGTACTGGCATCAGCTCCCGTCCTGCATGAAAATCTGACAATGATAGAAAAATTAGATTTTATCTTCTCCAAAGGTAAATTAAGCCTTTCCATGGACGGTACAGAACCAACGATCAATACAGAACGAAGAATCAAACTATCCGGGGCACGCCATCCATTGATGGATCAAAAGATAGCAGTACCCTTACAGTTTGACATAGGTGAAAATCTGCGCGGCATCATTATAACAGGACCCAATACAGGAGGAAAAACGGTGGCAATTAAAACCGTTATGCTAAATTGTTTCATGGCACAATGTGGACTCCATGTTACATGCAGACAGGCAGATATCTGTATGAATAGTTCATTTCTGTGTGACATTGGCGATGGACAAAATCTGGCTGAAAATCTGTCTACTTTTTCCGCACATATAACAAATGTGCTTGAAGTTTTAAGCGAAATTAACAGGGACAGCTTTGTTATTATGGATGAATTAGGTTCCGGAACAGATCCGGCAGAAGGTATGGGAATTGCTATTGCAATATTAGAAGAACTTAGAAAAAGCGGTGCCATTTTTCTGGTGACAACTCATTATCCGGAAGTAAAGGAATATGCAGATAAGACAACGGATATTGTCAATGCAAGAATGACCTTTGATAAAGAAACATTAAGTCCCACTTATCAAATGGTGATCGGGGAAGCCGGCGAAAGCTGTGCATTTTATATTGCAGATAAACTGGGAATGCCAAACGAAATGCTGCAGGTGGCAATTCGTGCTGCCTATGGTGAAGATGCTGTGGACTCTTATAAGTTTCAAAAGCCAGAAAGCACCATCAGGAAAAGAAACACTGCCAGGATTTCTAAAACTAAGAAAACAAAAAATACTACTGACCTTACCACCATGTATAAAATTGGTGACAGCGTAATGGTTTATCCTGAGAAAAAGATAGGAATCGTGTGTGTACCCGTTAATGAAAAAGGCGTGTTAAGGGTACAGCTTCCAAATAAAAAAATTTGGATTAATCACAAACGAGTAAAACTTCATGTGGCAGCAACCGAACTTTACCCGGAAGATTATGATTTTTCAATTATATTTGATACAGTTGAAAACCGGAAAAAACGCCATGATATGGAGAGGAAATATACCGATGATACCATAGAGTATGAATCCTAAATCAGAGCATAATTAAACGGACAGGGAAGCATCCCTGTCCGTTATACTTAAATGCTAGTTTCTCTTATTACCTTGCGCACCGGAAGAATACATCCCGGTGATACGGACAGTTCGTCCAATCCCATTTTCAGGAATGTCTCTGTCAGTGTGGTATCTGCGCCCAGTTCTCCGCAGATACCAGCCCAGATTCCTGCATTATGAGCATTCTTTACTACGGTTTCAATCAAACGTAATACTGCCGGATGATGGGCATCATAAAACTCATCCAACTTGGCATTCTGACGGTCAATCGCCAGAGTATACTGTGTGAGGTCATTGGTGCCAATACTGAAAAAGTCCACCAGTTTTGCCAGCTCATCACTCATCACAGCAGCAGCCGGAGTTTCAATCATAATCCCCTCTTCCACCTGACCAATCTCCACACCTTCTGAAATCAATTCTTTCTTTACTTCGTCAGAAATCTTTTTGATTTTCCTGACTTCGTCTACTGAGATGATCATTGGATACATGATTGCCAGATTTCCATAGGCACTTGCACGGAATAATGCACGAAGCTGTGTCCTGAAAATTTCCGGTCGGGTAAGGCAGATACGAATGGCACGATAACCAAGAGCCGGGTTATCCTCTTTGTCCAGGTTAAAATAATCCACCTGCTTATCCGCACCGATATCCAGCGTACGAATAATGACTTTTTTGCCTCCCATGGTCTCCACTACTTTTCGATACGCCTGAAACTGTTCTTCTTCCGACGGATACGTTGATGATTCCAGATAAAGGAATTCGCTCCGAAACAGCCCGATTCCGCCTGCATCATTTTCCAGAACCGACATCAAATCTCCCGGATTTCCAATATTGGCATACAGATTAATTTTCTGTCCGGACTTTGTAATATTTTCTTTTCCTTTTAGCGTCTGAAGAAGCTGCTTCTGTTCATCGTCTGCCGCCTTCTTTTTAAAATACGCTTCCAGTACAGGCATTGGCGGGTCGACCAGGAAAGTTCCCTCATAACCATCCACAATTCCGATTTTTCCATCCCATGATGGATCAATCTCAACCCCTGCAAGTGCAGGAATCCCCATCGTTCTTGCAAGAATTGCCGTATGAGAATTGGATGAACCAAGACGGGTCACAAAGGCAAGTAATTTCTTTTTATCCATCTGGACAGTTTCACTGGGAGCCAGATCTTCTGCCACAATGATAACCGGTTCTTCCCCGAGATCACCGCCCTGCCCGTTGCCGCACAAAATGGTGAGCACTCGCTCTGTAATATCTTTGATATCTGCAGAACGTGCTTTAAAATACTCATCATCCATATTTGCAAACATTTCTGCAAAGTTATCGCCGGTAGAAGCCACTGCATACTCTGCATTTACTTTCTGCGAGGTAATGATATTATGAACAGATTCATTGAAATCATCATCTTCCAGCATCATAATATGAACGTTGAAAATCTCAGCATTTGCTTCCCCTACTTCCACAAGGGCTTTCTCATAAAGCTTTTCCAGCTGCTCAGATGCCGTTTGCTTTGCCTCCTCGTATCTGGTAATTTCCGCTTCTACATCTGCTACCTTTGTACGGGAAACCTTGTTCTCTGCTTTTAAATAAAATCTGATTTTTCCGATGGCAATGCCGCTAAAAATCTTTTTTCCTGATTTTTTATCCACAGATATTCCCCCAAATTACAGATTATTTCTGAAAAACTTTTCCATCTTTGCTGCAACTGTATCTTCATCGCCGCCTTCAACAGATACGGTTACTGTGTCACCTTTTTTTACTCCCAGTCCCATAAGAGCCATCAGTTTTTTTGCTTCTGCACTTTTACCGTCTTTTGTTACTTTAATAACGGAATCATAATTTTTTGCTTCTTTCACCAGAAGTCCTGCAGGTCTTGCGTGAATTCCTACTTCGTCTGTAATTGTGTACTCAAATGTTCTCATTGTTTTTTCCTCCTGATTTGTTAATTTTTGTGTTTCATCAATCTACTGAAAGAATATCCTGTCCTGCCTTTATGTCACCTTCTGCCATCTGTCTGATTGCTTTATAATCATCTGTATTGCAGACAATGATTGGTGTCGTGCAAAGATATCCTTCTTTCTTAATTGCTTCCATATCAAAGGTGACCAGAAGATCTCCTTTCTTAACATACTGTTCCGGGCTTACATGGGCTTCAAAATGCTTGCCGCCCAGTTTTACTGTATCGATTCCGATATGAAGTAATAGCTCGACTCCGGTTTCCGTTGTCATACCAATGGCATGCTTTGTGTCAAATACAGTTTCGATGACACCGTCGGCAGGTGCATACAATTTTCCTTCTGACGGTTCTATTGCAGCTCCATCTCCAAGTGCTCCACATGCAAAAGCTTCGTCCTGTACCTCACTGAGCGGTATTGCTTTTCCGTTCAGATGTGCGCCAAGAACAGTCCCCGGTTTGTCTGCATCTGCTTTCTTTTCGGAAACTGCAGCAACCTGTTCTGGTGTCTGCACATCCATAAAATCTTTTCCCTGAATCTCACCACTTCTAACCTGATCTACAAATTCCTCAAAATTAGATTTGACAATTGTTACTGAGGGACCATAGATGACCTGAATTCCAGCACCTTTTACAACTACGCCGGATGCTCCGGTAGCTTTCAAAACACTTTCACTCACTTTACCGCTGTCAACCAGAGTTAATCTCAGACGTGTTGCACAACAATCGATATCCACCAGATTGGCAACGCCTCCTACACCTTTCAAAATAGCAGCAGATTTTTCATCAAATTTTCCTGCAGCTGCTGCTTTTCCTCCGGCAACTCCTACACCTGTTGCTTTTCTGTATTCATCCTTAGAAACCAGATGTGCCGTTTCACCATCAGCTTCACGTCCCGGTGTCTTCAAATCCCATTTCAGAATGAAGAAACGGAATACTGCAAAATAGATAAGGAAATATACGATCAATACCGGTATCAGCATCATCCAGTTCGATTTTGCCTGTCCCGGAAGCACCCCATATAAGATAAGGTCGAGAAGACCATCTGAAAATGTAGTTCCCACACAGATTCCCAGAATATGGCAGGTCATAAATGCCAGACCGGCAAATACCACATGTACCGCAAACAGGGCCGGTGCCAGAAACAGGAATGTAAATTCAATTGGCTCCGTTATACCTGTAAGGAAAGAAGTCAGAGCAACAGAAAACAGCAAAGATCCTACCTCTTTTTTCTTCTCTTTTCTTGCTGTCACATACATAGCCAGTGCAGCTCCCGGAAGCCCACCCATCATAAATGGATATTTTCCTGTCAGGAAACGACATGCATCTACAGAAAACTTCGTTGTATTCGGAGAAGCCAGTTCTGCAAAGAAAATATTCTGTGCACCCATAATAGTTGCGCCATCAATAACTGCAGTTCCACCTACTCCCGTCTGCCAGAACGGAAGATAGAAAATATGATGGAGGCCAAAAGGAATCAACGCACGTTCAATGCATCCGTAAATAAATGTTCCAAAATAACCGGATGCCTGAACAACAGCACCCAGATCAAATATACCATTTTGAACAACCGGCCATACTACATAAAGAATTGCACCTGTCAAAATAGCAAAAGCCATACTGGCAATCGGAACAAATCTGGTACCCGCAAAGAATGACAATGCGGTCGGCAGCTGAATCTTATAAAATTTGTTACAGAGAATGGCTGTAATCAAACCTGCGATGATACCGCCAAATACACCCATCTGAAGTGTCTGGATACCCAACATGGAGGTGAATGCACCCTCTTTTACCTTCTCCGTCACTACTCCATCTACGATAGAGCCATCAAGCACCAGAAGGGAATTGATTGTCATCAGCATTACAATATAAAAAATTGCTGAGGACATAACTGCTACACCCTTCTCTTTTTTTGCCATTCCCAGAGCAACAGCCAGTGCAAAAATCAAAGGCAGATTTCCAAAGATAGCATTGCCGGCATTAGCCAGCATGAGCATAAATCCGTACAAAACTGTACCCTGATGCAGGATTCCTGACAAACCATATGTTGCAATTGTTGTTTCATTGGTAAATGTACTTCCAACGCCAAGTAAAATTCCCGCAAACGGCAGTACTGCAATCGGAAGAAACAGCGATTTACCAATCTGCTGGGCGGCTGCAAAAATCTGACCACTCTTTTTTTCTTTCATTTCTTTTCTCCTTTCGTTTTCTATACGCATATTTCCCCCAAAAAAATCAAAAAGAATCCTGCTTTGCAGGATTCTCCGCCTGCGGCGGGTTGCTTTCAGCAACATAATTCCTCTCCGCCGCAGTGTGCTCCTGCCCGGAGGGCTTTTTTTGTTTTACAGGAAAGTCAAAAGACTTTCCTGTAAAACAAAAAAACCAACTCTATCCCATCACTCACTTTATCTGAAAGTAAAATAATAAGATAGAGTTGGTTAAGCCAGCATCACCGGTAACATTCCAACAAATTCTATTAAAATTCTAACACAAACCACCATAAGCGTCAAGCTTTTAAAACTGTTTTTTCCGCATAATTCTCAGCGATACTCCGAAAGAAATAATGGAAAATACCGCAATCAAAATACACGCCCCAACCGCCAGAAGTATCGGGTAATTTTTGATCATCCTGTCCATAATCTCAACAACAGAGATATTCATTGCATCCAGTATCTTAATTGCTGCAAATCCAATAGCCGCAGCCCCCGCCATAACAGCCAGCATAGGTATTCTTCCTTTTTCTGAACCAAACTTCAGCTGCAGGGGTATCATCAGAATCATGATCAGTACTACCACCACCATACTGCCCACAACTTCACTGAACAGTTCACCGATACTGATATCCACATATCCGGTCATTAAAAATACAAACAGTACGAGCAGGCTCAATACAGCGGCCGCAGCGGAAGTCAAAAGGCCAAATACATACTTTTCTGTAACATATATTTTTCTGGTCACGGGCAAAGTAAATAGATATCCCATACCATGCTCAAAATCATCATAGCTGATGGTACTTAAAGTGAAAAAGGAACACATAACCATCAGATAACTGATCATAAAAGCCGGATTTCCGTTGATAACAACAAAGAAAATACAGAAAAACAAAATCATTAAAAAAAACTGTTTCTGATTTTTCATCAGTTTAAAATCTTTAATCAGTAAACCCTTCATAATATATTCCCCCGATCCATCATCAAAATCACATCATCGATTCCACATTTTTCCACCACAATCTGCGGATAATTTTCCATATAAAACTGCTTCTGGTTGGTCAGACAGCTATATCCATACGGCTCCTTTCGATATCGCAGAACGTAGTTATGATCCAACGTCTGAAACTGCTCTTCCGATACCTTCAGCAGTGCATAATCACTGAGTAAAATATCCGTTTCCTCATGCAGAATGATTTTTCCCTGATCGATCAGGTAAATATCATCACAAAGTCCTTCCAGATCAGCTGAAATGTGAGAACTGATCAGGACTGATCCATCTTCCTTCTCCATATAATCACGCAAAAGTTCAAGCAGTTCATCCCGGGCGATCACATCCAGTCCGGCTGTGGGTTCATCCAGAAGTAAAAATTCAGCACCATGGGACATTGCCACAAGTACATGAAACTTTCTTTTCATTCCCGTAGAGAATTCTTTCAGATTTTTATCTAACGGAAGTTCAAATCTTCTGCATTTTTCCACAAACTTTTTTCTGTCAAAACTATGGTACATACTCTCCAGCACCGGAAGCAGATCTCTAATGGAAAGGTACCCGGTAAATCCTGACTCTGCCATGACTACACCCATTCTTTCCCGGTCGGCGGGCTCCAACTCCGAAGGCTTTTTCCCAAATACAGTGACATCACCGCCATCGTATCGGATCAGCCCCAGAATCGTCTTAAATACCGTGCTTTTGCCCGCACCGTTTTTACCGATCAGTCCGGTCACACACCCTCTCGGAACCTCCAAAGAACAATTCAGTTCAAATCCATCATACTTTTTTACAACATTATTCAGCTTCAGCATACACTAATCCTCCAAAACAATCTGAAATAACTCTGCAATCTCCTGATTGCTCATTCCACAGCTTCTGCCTTTTCGGATGGCCATTTCCAAATCAGCTTCTACCTCTCTTTTCTTTGCTTCCAGCATACGCTCCTGATTTGCCATGGTAACAAAGCTGCCTTTTCCGTGGACGGTGACAACAAAGCCTTCCTCTTCCAGAGCATCGTATGCCTTTTTCACTGTCAATGCACTGACCTTCAGTTCTTTTGCAAAAGTCCGGACCGAAGGAAGCATCTCTTCTTCTCTTAACTCTCCCTGAATAATCTTATCCTTAATCTGCGAGACAATCTGCTCGTAAATCGGCTGCATGGAAGAATTGTTAATAATAATATGCATGTTCATCCCTCCTTCTGATAAACAGTATATAACAGATGGTATCTGTTGTCAACTGTTTTATACTGTTTATCATTAAATTTTAAATATGCCCGGACTCTGAAATCTTTTTTCAAAGTCCGGGCATACATATTTAATTCAAGTACGCCTTAATTTCTCCACAGGCAATTTTTTCTCCTGCATTACCGGAAGGCTGAGAATAAAAATCATCCGGTTTTCCATGCAATATAACCGTTTTCCCGATAATCTCTTCCGGATAAAAACGTGCGGTAAAAACCGCCGACCAGGCGAAACCGCTATTTACAAGAACCGGCGGAAGATCTCCCGCATGATCCGGATGAGAATTACCAGCCGGATTGTAATGTTGACCAGCATCAGCAAATGGATCTTCCTGATTACCGGTACAGGAATTTCCTTCATGGATATGAAATCCTAAAAATCCACTACTGTCTTTTATAATCTCATCGGGAATTCCCTCAATCTGTAAAACCAGAATGGTACCTCCATACGTATCGTAAAAGTTCACTGTTCCGTGAACCGTCGGATATTTACTGCTTCCTTTCAGTTCCGCCCAAGCAGTGGGTTTTATATTACCGCCAGAAAACATATTATCACACCCCTTCTTCCCATTTTATGAGAATACAGCCGGAAATGTGATATTGCCCCAAAAAAGATTGCCCCGGGGAGAATGTAAAACTCCCCGGGGCAATCTTTCACAGAAAAAAAACCGCCGAATCTCGGCGGTTTCAAGCAGGGGATGAGAGAATCGAACTCCCGCTAAAAGTTTTGGAGACTTCTGTCATACCATTTGACCAATCCCCTTCATATACCTTCAAAACTGCATACACGCTACATCCTTAT
>JALERM010000097.1 GCA_022764165.1 Eubacterium sp.
TTGGTATGTATTAAAACTGTAATGCATTATATTTCCTCCTGTTTTTCAGATATACTTCTCAATTTCCTTGATGTGATTAACTGTAACACGCCGAAACCATCCAGGACCACCTACATCCAAAGTCCAGTTCGGTTTTACAGATAATACATCCATGTCTGTGATATACCAGCCAAAACGATTGACAATTCCCTCTGACTGGATATGGGTCAAAACATTTTCCTTGTCACTATGTTTGGCCGCATAGACATTATGTGAAGTCTCCTGGATATATCTTGCTACCTCCGGGATATATTTGTAACTACTCGGAATAATGGCTCCTTTTGGCATGCCACCTTCTTTGATTCCTTTTTGTGTTGCAACGATAAGATCAATTCCCTTGCCTGTCGATCTATATGTATAGCTCATCTTCTGCCTCCTGTTCTTACGGAATGATATTAAAACTCAATGTCAATTTCTGGATACCATCCGGTAATTCCGGAACCAAAAACTCTTTCGCAAGCTTCTTTCACGATCGAATCTGTATCCCATTCTTTCCATTCTTTTTTGATCTCATTAATATTATCTATCAGTTTATGCTTCATTTCGTCTGTGATTTTTTCATCAATTCTGACCTGAATCATGACTTCTGCGTTAGAACCACAGCCATCCACATCTGTTTCCAAAAATCTGATTATCTGTGTTTTCATTTTTTCCTCCATTTTCAAATCATATTCCTTCCATCTGCATAGCAGATAATGTTGTTTGGTTCCTTATACCCTTCCTGATAAGTTTCTGTTTTGATTTCTTCTGAACATGTATCATATTCGACACACGCAATCATATTGCTTATATCGAAAGATTTCCCGTCTTCAGAAAAACTGATAATAACTCCTGGGTATTCGGATTCAGTTCCTTTTTCTTCTACCATCAGATACCCATTGGGGATCTTTACCTTGAATTTTCCGTTCATTATCATTTCCTCCTGTTCATTTGGAATATCATAGGAATAGCTACGTAAGCTATTCTGAATTCTATTGTATTTTTCTACTCTCTATCTCAACTTCCCTACCGATTTCCCAAGGTTCATATACGTTGAAACAGACTTCATGAATATTTTGTAAGGCAATCCACCGTACCACGTAATATAATCTACGCAGTACAGTGAATTGTGTTATGTTCAGATATATTGCCTCACTTCGATTCCATAAAAATTTTCATCGCAGTTTTCGCAAAGATACTGATATTCTTCCAGATCACTCTTAACCAGGACGTGCCCGCATCTGGGACAAACTGCATGAGTGGTCTTTACATTGGAATTTGCTGCCGTTAACCAGAATGAATGTTGTATTCCCATTGCAGTGTTCTTGTCACCTTCATGAATATCAAAAGTGGCCATGCCTAATTCGACCTGATTTTTATTAACAGGCTGATATCCTCTGGCCGTGAGAAATTCGATATACTCTCTTCTGCTCATAAGTATGTCCTCCATCAATTAATAATCGTGATTCCATGCTTCCTGATCGCGTCCAGCGTATCCTTATGTTCAACTCCGGCCAGGATGATATTGTCATACCGCTCAGAAAAAGCAGGCTGTGTGATCAGATTCAGAACTGCCTCCAGCATTTCAGAATCCAGTTTTTCAATGTCATCCAGTGCAAGGATACGGTTTCCGGTCATCGCATTAATCATGTCGACCAACGATACCATGATGCAAGCTTTCTCCCCACTGGAAGCATTTTTGAATTCCACTAAAGGCATGCCGGCACGAGGACGGCAATATACATGAAGACCCTTGTTCATGTAGAAACGGATTTCAAATCCATGCCGGTATGTAGAAGCCGTCTGCTTGCAGATCGATTCAAATCTCTTTACATACCGATTCACAATTGAGGTAATGACATTTCCTTTTGGATCCAGTTCCTTACAAAGTGCATCCAACTGGGCATATTTCTTCTCAGCCTCTGCAAGGGCTTTCTGCTTCTTCTGATAGTCAGCATAAGAATCCAACAGCTTTCTCTCTTTTTTAAGGGCTGCCAGTCTGGATTTCTGTTCGATTGGATCTGCCACATCTTTTACTTCCGTTACTTCTTCATGTTTTGGCATGTTGTCACGCAGATTTGTGTACTCAGTATATAACTGGGCCTTTTTCTCGAATCGGATAGCATTTTTCTGGTATGCATCCAGATCTTCCTCCAGCTTTTTCTTTTCTTGCTTTTTCGCCTCAATAGCTTTTTTGTCCTGGTCGATCAGTTTCAGGCTTGTTTTAACATTCTTAGAAAACTCAGTTTTAAAGCCTGACCAATCCATGCTGCATCGCATCTTCTCATAGATCGGACAGATACCCTTTTCAATGTTCGCCATGACTTTACGGTAGAACTCAATATCTTTTTCAGCTTTAATGATATTTTCCTGAAGAAGGCTGATATCCGTATCCAGTTTACTGATTCCTTCCCGAATCTTTTTATCGCTTCCATCCGGTTTTTTAGCATCCTTTAAAGTATTGAATTCGATGACTACCTGCTGATAGCGTTCCTGCGTTTTTTTCATACTTTCCAGGAGCTTTTGCTGCTTCTGATAGCTTTTCTTTGCTTCTTCCACAGCAGCGATCTGCTTCATCAGATCCATGATCTCCTGGTCAACGATTTCAGCAGTACGGCCCTCTGGTGGGAGGTAACCGCTGTAATTGTCTATGTATGCACGATAGCTTTTTACATCGCGGCCACATAACAGACGTTCGTTGCTCACGCTATCATGGACACTGGAGATGACATCATTATCGTATTCCTTGTCTGCTTGAAACCATTTTCCCGGAAGTTCAGACTCTTTGAGTTCCGCACTGTTGATCAGGTCAAGAATCTCTTTACCTGTAACTTTACATGACAGATGCTGCAGCAGGAAACGGCTCAATGCTGCGGGTTCCATTTCCTGCAGCATGGTAGAGGATGATAATACAGACAGCATCTCCGTATTTGTTCCTGAATACCGTTCCAGATAGAGCTTCACTTCATCCAGCGTTTTCCTCTTTCCATCAAGGAAATGTTCCGTAACGGGTGTTTTGACCATCTTAGAAGTTTTTCTGACGTGAGATATTTTCACACCATTTTCCAATTCTGCTAAAATACTGGCAGAACCTGCTCCTGTCCTGACATTTACATCACTG
>JALERM010000098.1 GCA_022764165.1 Eubacterium sp.
TTGGTATGTATTAAAACTGTAATGCATTATATTTCCTCCTGTTTTTCAGATATACTTCTCAATTTCCTTGATGTGATTAACTGTAACACGCCGAAACCATCCAGGACCACCTACATCCAAAGTCCAGTTCGGTTTTACAGACAAAACATCCATGTCAGTGATATACCAGCCAAAACGATTAACAATCCCCTCTGACTGGATATGGGTCAAAACATTTTCCTTGTCACAATGTTTGGCCACATAGACGTTATGTGAAGTATCCTGAATATATTTCGCCACCTCAGGGATAAATTCGTAACCATTCGGAATGATGACTCCTTTTGGTATGCCACCTTCTTCGATTCCTTTTTGTGTCGCAACGATAAGATCAATCCCTTTGCCTGTCGATCTGTATGTATAACTCATTTTCTGCCTCCTGTTCTTACGGAATGGAATTAAAACTCAATGTCGATTTCTGGATACCATCCGGTAAATTCGGAACCAAAAACTCTTTTGCAAGCTTCTTGCACGATTGAATCTGTATCCCATTCTTTCCATTCTTTTTTGATATCATTAATATTATCTATCAGTTTCTGCTTCATTTCGTCTGTGTTTTTTTCATCAATTCTGACCTGAATCATGACTTCTGCATTAGAACCACAGCCATCCACATCTGTTTCCCAAAATCTGATTACATGTGTTTTCATTTTTTCCTCCATTTTCACATCATATTCCTTCCATCTGCATAGCAGATAATGTTGTTTGGTTCCTCATACCTTTCCTGATAAGTTTCTGTTTTGATTTCTTTCGTACAGGAATCATATTCGACACACGCAATCATATTGCTTACATCGAAAGATTTTCCGTCTTCAGAAAAACTGATAATAACTCCTGGGTATTCGGATTCAGTTCCTTTTTCTTCTACCATCAGATACCCATTGGGGATTTTTACCTTGAATTTTCCGTTCATTGTCATTTCCTCCTGTTAATTTGGAATATCATAGGAATAGCTACGTAAGCTAATCTGAATACTATTGTATTTTGCTACTCTCTATCTCAACTTCCCTACCGATTTCCCAAGGTTCATATACGTTGAAACAGACTTCACAATCACAGAATCCACCATGATATTCCAGTAATCTGATCATATTTCTATATTGACTTTCATTCTCAGCATGTTTTTTTAAAAAACGTTTCGAAAGTTTTAACTTTCCACTACAGTGACCCAATCCAAACTGATGAAACACAGCAGTCAAATGATCATAAAGCTCTTTTCTTAACCTTTCTTCGTTCTCTGTTATTACAATTATCATTATTATGTACCTTCCATCTAACCAATCAGCTAACTACAGCTGACGCAATGCTTATTATATCTCTATTTTTCAGATAATTTTGTTTCATTAAAAATTCACATCAAAAAATACTGTCAACATCAATCTTAATATCATCAACATTCCCATCAGAAACGATAATATGATCATCTGCAATATCCCTGATCAATGCCTGATATATCTCGTTTTCTGTGCCTTCCTCATCCATTTCCCATCGCAGATAGTCAATGGTATCACCCACTGAAAAAACATCGTCATTAATAGAAATGAATTTTTTACCAAGAATTTCTGCCATTACTGTTCTTATCTCCTGTTTTTTTGTCTGTGGAATATTTTGTAAGGCAATCCACCGTACCACGTAATATAATCTACGCAGTACAGTGAATTGTGTTATGTTTAGATATATTGCTTCACTTCGATTCCATAAAAATTTTCATCGCAGTTTTCGCAAAGATGCTGATATTCTTCCAGATCACTCTTAACCATGACGTGCCCGCATCTGGGGCAAACTGCATGAGTGGTCTTTACATTGGAATTTGCTGCCGTTAACCAGAATGAATGTTGTATTCCCATTGCAGTGTTCTTGTCACCTTCATGAATATCAAAAGTGGCCATGCCTAATTTGACCTGATTTTTATTAACAGGCTGATATCCTCTGGCCGTGAGAAATTCGATATACTCTCTTCTGCTCATAAGTATGTCCTCCATCAATTAATAATCGTGATTCCATGCTTCCTGATCGCATCCAGCGTATCTTCATGTCCAACTCCGGCCAGGATGATATTGTCATACCTCTCGGAAAAAGCAGGCTGCGTGATCAGATTCAGGACTGCATCCAGCATTTCAGAATCCAGTTTTTCAATGTCATCCAGTGCAAGGATACGGTTTCCGGTCATCGCATTGATCATATCGACCAATGATACCAGGATGCATGCTTTCTCCCCACTGGAAGCATTTTTGAATTCCACTAAAGGCATGCCGGCACGAGGACGGCAATATACATGAAGACCCTTGTTCATGTAGAAACGGATCTCAAATCCATGCCGGTACGTAGAAGCCGTCTGCTTGCAGATCGATTCAAATTTCTTTACATACCGATTCACAATTGAGGTAATAATGTTTCCTTTTGGATCCAGTTCTTTGCAGAGTGCATCCAAAAGAGCATATTTCTCCTCAGCTTCTGCAAGGGCTTTCTGCTTCTTCTGATAGTCAGCATAAGAATCCAGAAGCTTTCTCTCTTTTTTAAGGGCTGCCAGTCTGGACTTCTGTTCGGCTGGCTCTGCAACCTCTTTTGTTTCCATTACTTCTTCATGCTTTGGTATGTTGTCACGCAGATTTGTGTACTCAGTATATAACTGGGCCTTTTTCTCGAATCGGATAACATTCCTCTGGTATGCATCCAGATCTTCCTCCAGCTTTTTCTTTTCTTGCTTTTTCGCATCGATAGCCTTTTTGTTCTGGTCGATCAGTTTCTGGCTTGTTTTAACATTCTTAGAGAACTCACTTTTAAAGCCTGACCAATCAGTGCTGCATCGCATCTTCTCATAGATCGGACAGATACCCTTTTCAATGTTCGCCATGACCTTACGATAGAACTCAATATCTTTTTCTGCTTTAAAGATATTTTCCTGAAGAAGGCTGATATCCGTATCCAGTTTACTGATTTCTTCCCGAATCTTTTTATCACTTCCATCCGGTTTTTTAGCATCCTTTAAAGTGTTGAATTCGTTGACTACCTGCTGATAGCGTTCCTGTGTTTTTTTGATACCTTCCAGAAGCTTTTTCTGCTTCTGATAACTTTTCTTTGCTTCTTCCACAGCAGCGATCTGCTTCATCAGATCCATGATCTCCTGGTCAACGATTTCAGCAGTACGACCTTCTGGTGGGAGATAACCGCTGTAATTGTCTATGTATGCACGATAGCTTTTTACATCGCGGCCACTTAAAAGACGTTCGTTGCTCACGCTATCAAGGACAGCGGCAATCGCATCGTTGTCATACTCCTTGTCTGCTTGAAACCATTTTCCCGGAAGCTCAGACTCTTTGAGATCTGCACTGTTGATCAGGTCCAGAATCTCTTTGCCGGTAACTTTACATGACAGATGCTGCAACAGGAAACGGCTCAATACTGCGGGTTCCATTTCCTGCAGCATGGTAGAGGATGACAATACAGATAACATCTCTGTATTTGTTCCTGAATACTGTTCCAGATACAGCTTCACTTCATCCAACGTTTTTCTCTTTCCATCAAGGAAATGTTCCGTAACGGGTGTTTTGACCATCTTAGAAGTTTTTCTGACGTGAGATATTTTCACACCATTTTCCAATTCTGCTAAAATACTGGCAGAACCTGCTCCTGTCCTGACATTTACATCACTG
>JALERM010000117.1 GCA_022764165.1 Eubacterium sp.
AATTTTCTGAAAGAACCGGTATTGCGACTACAACGATCAGTGACTGGAGGAAGAAGAACACCAATCCGGGATCGGACAAGATATTATTAATTTGTGCTGCATTAGAGGTTACCCCGGAATACTTATTGTCCGGCGTTACAGAGGATAGCGATCGGGGGCGTAACAAAGAATACATTGTTATTCCCCAAAATACAGAGGAAAGGCTATTAATAGAAGTATTTGGGAAAATGGATTTTGAGGAGAGAAAGCATCTGCTTGCGTACGCTAAAAAAATAATGGAACATTGATTTTCATCAAAAATCCGTAAATAACGATATTGAATAAAGAGAATGGGAGGGGTGAAACATAGCGAGAAGATTAAGGGAATGGTACAGGGGAGCTATATATCATATCATGCAGAGAGGGATCCGGAGAAAAGAGATATTTTCAGATCAAAATGATTACCATATGTTTTTATCAATACTATCGAAGGAACTAAAGAGAAATCAGTGTAAACTCCATGCATACTGTTTAATGACAAATCACTATCATCTTTTGGTGGAAACATCAGAATATGAGGTATGGAAATTTATGAAGAATCTGGCCCACAATTATGCCCAGTATTATAACAGCGTGAATGCATTTCAGGGACATCTGTTTGAAAGACGATATAAATCATGTTTAGTTCAAGACGATGCATATTTTCTGCAGACCAGCCGTTACATCCATCTGAATCCGGTAAAAGCCCGTATGGCTGCACATCCAGAGGATTATAAGTGGAGCAGTTACCGCACCATGCTTGGCATATCGGATGACCAGATCACGGTAAAGGAAAGGACGCTGGGATATTTTAAAGGGAAAAGTGTTCACAGATACAGGGATTTCGTAGAGGATATTGGCCATAAATACATGGTTACGGAGTCGGAGATACATAAAGAAATTGAGGAGGATGAAATATGGCTACCTTGGTAAAGAGTTTTGCGATCCAGGGAATCCATGCATATCCTGTAGATATAGAGACGAAGACAATGGAAGGCCAGCCTATGATATCGATCATCGGGCTGGGTGATCAGGCGGTAAAAGAGGATGCAGAACGTATCCAGTCAGCGATCGATGAGAGTGGGTATGAATTCCCGAAAAAGAAAGTGATCATCAGCCTGGCTCCTTCTGATAAAAAGAAGTACGGCTCCCATTTTGACCTGGCAATGGCTGTTGGAGTACTGAAGCAGGCGGAGCTGATAGATGCTAAGAACCTTCTCCAGTATGGACTGATCGGAGAACTTTCCTTAGATGGAAGATTAAGGCCCGGAAGCGGGATCCTGCCAATGATCATTGCAGCAAAGAAACATGGATATAAAAGTGTTATAGTTCCCAGGGACAATATGCTGGAGGCAAACCTGGTGCAGGGGATCCAGATATTGGGGTTCGAAACGCTATTGGATGTATTACGCTATCTGGAAGGGAAAAAACATATGGAAGTACAGTGCCGGAAGAAGAAAATACGATATGGCAGGAAAACCTGTTGGACTTTGCAGATGTCAAGGGACAGGATGAATTAATTGATGCAGTGACACTGGCGGCGGCTGGCGGACACAATATGCTGATGATCGGAGAACCCGGATGTGAGAAAACCATGATAGCCCAAAGGATACCAACGATACTTCCGCAGATGACAGAGGAAGAATGTCTGGAGATCACCAAGATATATAGTATATCGGGACTTCTTCCTAACGGACATGCGCTAATGAAACAGCGCCCGTTCCGTGCCCCGCACCATAATGCCTCATTAAATGCCCTGATCGGGGGAGGGGTAAATGCCATGCCTGGTGAGGTCTCGCTGGCCCATAATGGAGTGCTGTTTCTGGATGAACTTGCCGAGTTTTCAAGACGTACATTAGATGCTCTCCGCCAACCTGTAGAAGATAAAAAAGTCTCCATTTCACGCGTCAATGGTACCAATACCTTCCCTTCTAATTTCATGTTTGTTGCCGCAATGAATCCATGCCCTTGTGGCTATTATCCCAGTTCCAGATGCAGATGTACAGATTATGAAATAATCAAATACAGGGGAAAAATATCCGGTCCCATCATGGATCGGATCGATATCCAGAAAGAAGTCCATCCGGTCGATTATTTCAGTTTAAACGAGACAACTCCCGCAAAGTCCTCCTCGGAGATAAGAACACGTGTGGAAAGAGCACGAACGATCCAGCAGATACGCTATAAGGGAGAAGAAGGAATCAATTGTAATGCACAGATGTCGACCTCACTTATCCAGAAATACTGTGTTCTGGATGAAGAGTCACTTAAGCTGTTAAAAAGTACGAGTGAAGAATATGGGTATAGTGCTCGTGTGATTCATAAACTGCTGCGGCTTGCCCGGACGAGTGCAGACCTGGATGGCGTGGAAAACATACGACTGGCTGATGTACAAAAAGTCTTATCCTGTAGAGATCTGGATAAGAGCAACAGTAAGATGATGGTGGTGAAATGATATGGAATACTGGATATGGCTTTCATCTGTTCCTTATATCGGCCCCGTTACATCCCGGAGATTGCTGCAGGTATTTGGTGATCCGGAAACAGTTTATCGGTCTGATGCATCTGATCTGTGCCAGATAAAAGGAATCACGCAAAGACAGATCAATAGTATCATAGAAAATAAATCGTTGGATCGTGTGCATAAAATCATGGAAGACTGTGAGAAACATCATATTTCTATTCTGACTCAAGATGATCCAGATTATCCGGAACGTGCGAAAGAGCCGGAGGATTCACCGGTCATTCTATATTATAAAGGATGCATCCGGAATATGGAAAAAACTGTTGGAATTGTTGGAGCCAGAAGATGCACACAGGAAGAAAAGTTTAAGGTGAAAGAGATCACAGAACAATATGTATCCGATTACACAGCAATCATAAGCGGGATGGCAAAAGGAATAGATTCTTATGCTCATACGGCATGTTTGAAAGCCGGAGGTTATACAGTTGCAGTTCTGGGAAATGGCCTGGACATATGTTACCCTTGTGAACACAGGAAACTGATGGAACAGATTGCAGAAAGAGGACTTCTGATATCCGAATATCCGCCGGGAACACAGCCGGCCCCATACAGATTTCCCAAAAGAAACAGACTGATCAGTGCATGGTCTGATAAACTGATTGTGGTAGCAGCTGGAAGAGGAAGCGGTGCGTTTATTACTGCGGAATATGAGAAAAAATATGGAAGAGAGGTAGAAGTGATGTAAAATGCAAACTATGACTTGAAAAAACGGAAGTTCGAAAGTATAATGGTTAATACAGATGATACTTTACATATGAGTATACTGTGCAATATGCAAAAGGCAAAAATCTTGGTCATAACATAGAAATGCACTATGAAAGTTTAGTAGTGAATAATTGGAGGAGGAGTGATTGTAAATGACAGATAACTCGTTTGACGTTAATCTTGGCATTGCTGAGGTAGTGAAAGAAGTAAAAGATACAAAAACTGTGGCAGAAGTAGATACAACTTCTGCATTGCTTGTTCGTGCAATCCACGCGGCGCTTAGTCCTCTTGAAAAATGGGTGATGCAGAAAGAATATAATCTGGCTGCCACGAAGAAGTTACTTGAAGCAAAGTTACAGGAAACACCAGTAGAAAATATTATCACACCGCCATCCTATGTTGCAGTTCCAGCATTGCAGGCAATTTCATACTGCATGGATGATGATCAGTTGCGAGACATGTTTGCGGAGTTATTGGCACACGCCATGAATACAGATACAGTTGATAATGTTCATCCGACCTATGTCGAAATTATTAAGCAGATGTCACCGTATGATGCAGTGGTATTAAAAAAATTGGTGAAACAGATAGTCATTCCCTGCATCGGTATTAAATACGTGCATAAAGAAAGCCATGCATCTTATCCCATTTGTGACATTGCCGTATTTAGTAATTTTTACAAAACACCCACTGGTTCCAACTCAAATCTGCCTGGAAAAGTATGAAAGCTTTGTAGAACTTGTAAAGTGCAAAAGGGCATAAAATCCCCCTCCCCACGAAAAGGGGCTTTTTAAATGGGATACGGTATGATATAATAAGCTACAGCAATCCAGTTTAGGCTGTAGCAGTTGTCATCGCAGGATCTTTTGATTGATGATTTAGGGAACGACCCTGTTGGGATCCGGAGATAAGTACCGGATTTCTATTTACAGATTCCTGCATTGATTGAGATGCATCTGTGCTTTCTGAGATGGATTGCTTTTCTTTTTATCTGCAGTCTCTGTTTCCTTTCCAGAACACTGCGTCTCAATCAACTCAATCGTGCTTTCGTCAGCACCATGCTCTTTTAAGAAAGCGATGACATTGTTTAAATTCAGCCCTTTTGTTTTCCTGATATTTTGTATGGTATCTTCATGATCGATGGGATGGAAATCTTCGTCACCCTTAATCATATGGTAGATGGCCACGAGCATCTTCCTTGCTATGGCGATGATGGCCTTTTTGTGGCCCCGGCGCTTTTTCAGCGTTTCGTATTTATTATGGAAGTAGGGGTCTTTCTTCGTGCTTTTCACAGCAGCAAGCGCACACTGCACAAGCAACGGCTTGAGGTAATGGCCTCCGTTCCCCACTTTTGTGGATTTTTTCTTTCCCGCACTTGCATTATTTTCGGGGGAAAGGCCTGCCCAGCATGCAAGGGAAGCATCATCCCGCCAGACAGATATGTCCGTGCCGATCTCGCCAAGAATGTATAAAGCGGACTCCGACGTGATCCCGACCATTGTGGTGAGATGGCGGATGATGCCGGCGTATTTTTGACGATAGTACTCCAGCTTTTCATCGACCATGGCAATGCACTTTTCGATTTGGGAAAGGTGCATGCTTATAATCTGGAGCTTGTCCCGCTGCACACCGATGAATTCATAGCCATGGATGCTGTCCAGGATGTCCACGTCCGAGGCCTTCACATTCCCGCGGTGGCATATCAGACCCAGAATTTCTTCATCACTGACCTGGTCTGGATCCGTGAAGATGAGATATTCCATGATGGCGGATGCCGATTTCCCAAAAGGGTCTGAAAATACGCTATCTAACCGCACCCTGGAGATGGTCATGGAGTTCTGGAAACGGTTCTTTTCAGATGTCCGCATATAGGTGAGCTTGAGCCGGTAACGGCACAGTTCCCTGAGATCACGGATGTCGGCAGGCGGGATGTATGAGGCAACGACCAGATCCATGCGGAACATGCTTGCCATGTGGATGGCATCCCGGAAATCTGTCTTTTGTCCCTTTGCCTGTTTCACGTATTTTGGATGTGTCAGGATCGGTTTCAAGCCGTTCTGCTCCAGAATGTTGAACACAGGGATCCAGTATTTCCCGGTTGACTCCATGCAGACATCCTGCACACCATGCTCTTTAAGCCAGATGGCCATGCTGCGGATATCGCTGTTCCTCGTTGTGAACTTTCTGACAAAAAAAGTTGCCTTGAGCGTTTCTGTGTCGGTCTTGCAGATGGCCACCATCAGGATTTCCTTGTGCACGTCAATCCCTGCACAGACGGGACGCCTGATGTCCCCATCCGCCGAATAAACGACCCTGGTGCCGTCTTCCATTGTCAGGAAACGCAGTTCCTCGGAGGAGTAGGAATCTCCGGATTTGAGATGTTTTCTTTGGTTTCTTCTGTTCTTGGCTGCCATGTTTTGCCTCCTTTCCAAAATGGCAGGGCTGAAAAGGAGACACCAGTATTGACTGCTATCCCTGCGGGAGCCCTGTTGGAGCGGGCATATTCATAAGTATACGGGCTTTAATAGCGCCAATCATTTGTGCAAGAAGGATAGCGGCGACTGATAATCTTTCGGGTTCTGGATCTCCAGACGTTACAACGTGCTCTGTAGTGTACTGATGTCCCCAGAACAAGGATACTACAATTTACGGATTATGAGAACTGAAAGTAGAAAGATGACAGCTTTCATCATCATTTGTGCTGCCGCAGGCGGCATGGTAACAATCTTGAAAGACTACATTTGATAGAAATTAATCGAAAATCAAAATTGAATGCAAAGAATCGATATCAGGAATTGGAGACAAGTTTTAAAGAACTGATTGCACAATTCGTTGAAGAAAATAAGAGTATCCTTCCCCCTGAGGAATACGAGGTAGCGTATGATGAGTTTGTCATAGAAATTCGTGGGTTTGGTCAATTTTTTGCTCGGGCATGCTTAGGTGAAGATTTTCGCAATGTGATGTAAATGCGTGTAATAGTCTTTTGTAAATTGTTTCCAGAGATAGACTGTATAGCCTTTCTTTATAGGTCGACCACGTTTCATAACCGTTTTCTACTATTTGGACCACATGGCTTTTCGTGCTGACCGTGCTCCCTTCCCATCCAGACGCAGACTGCAATCCGCCCTGGATATTCATTTTCAGCGGAAGAAGAAAAACCGGTTGGATTTTTCAATCACTGCACCAACGGCATCAAAAAGATGCCCAAAGATATACTCCCCTTTTGAAGAGTCTTCGGAATCCTGATGAAGGGATGCTTATATGTTTATTCAGACCTTTTCACTCTAAAGAATTATAGAGCAGTACAGTACAGATAAAACATAAGGAGAAATTGAAAAGTATGAGATTACAATATTTATACTTGGATTTTACAAAGAACGGTATAAATCAAGAGGGATATCGAGGGTATAAACAATGCGAATTAAATTTTTCTATTGAGACCAACTATACCATGGAACCTTGTTCATTAGAGAAACTGCACTATTGCTTAAAACAAAAAGAGAAAAAAGAGAATAATAAAATTGAAACGGGCTTTTGGGGTGATGAACGAATTTATAATATATCAGCAATTGTGGGTGAAAATGGAACCGGCAAGACTACCTTGATACACACTATAATAAGAACATTAGAGACACTTTACGGGGAAAAAAATCAAAAACCGCCATTTGACTTTGTTTGCTTGTTACAGGATTTAGAAAAACATTTGTATTTAATCTATTCTTGGGAGAACATAGAGATAGAAATATCATCTGATTTTAGATGTGAGAAAATTTCGTATTATAATAGTGATACACCGTTAACCTTATTTAGAAAGACAAAGTTGATTTATTTTTCAAACACAATATCAGCGGCTGATATGGAACGATTCTACACTATAGACCACTCTAATAACAAAAACATATATACAGATTTTCTATATGATTGTTCGTTGTATGCAAGCTTAGTTGGAGCACAAGAAGCTAGTAATATAACTTCCAATAACAGACTGTTAGAAGGTGCATTAGAAGATCAATTACGTACCTATTTCAATTATGAGAGTTATCAGGAAGCACGTTACTTATTTGACAGAAATCAGAGGAATATTTTAATTCAGATGAAGAATCAAGGATATCCAGTACCTTTTCCACGAGAGTTGCAACTTGATATCCTTCCTTCGATAGAACGGTTAAAACAAGTAAAAGATTCTATACATGAATACTGTTTGAGTGATGGCTATTTAGATTGGTGTTATAGATACAAGGAGTTCTCTTATCAATCTCAAAACACGTATTTTGTTCTAACAGAACTTTGCCTAAATTGCGTGGTTAATTTTCTGTTAGAAGTCAATCTGGAAAGAAATTATAGTAGAGAACATTTAATGTTTCCAGAAGAATTTACAAATCCACAAAGCTACATCAAAATGATGAAATCCGCTTTTGTTTCTAATGCTGTTTACAAGGATTATCCACAGATTAAAAACTATTTCCAAGTATGCACAAAGTATATAGAGTTTTTATGGAATAATGCTAGCCATATTCAAAAATATTGGAAATATGATGATGATAGATGCTATATCAAACTCGGAGATCATTTGGATCCGATTCTGCAGGAACTGATGATACGTTTTGTGGATTTGAACCGTGCTGTCAGTATGAACAGCTATTTTGTAATTTATCATTGGGGGCTCAGTAGTGGTGAAAGTATCTTACTCCATATGTTCACAAAGCTACGGTATCTTCTGCAAGGGAATATCTATGATGAAGAAAGCTCGGATTTTATTACAGAATATTCTGCACAAAAAGCAATGCTTGCTCAGCGAAAAGAATTTATTGCAAATAGTCTTAAAAATAAAGAAAAAATGAATTGTGACTCCGTTATTCTTTTTTTTGATGAGGCTGATTTGTCTCTTCACCCAGAATGGCAAAGAATATTTATTGCAACATTGGCTGAATATCTGCCGCATCTTTATCAGAATCCTTATTACATAGGAACAGATAGTGGATGTCGCGATATTCAAATTATCTTGACTACACATTCTCCTCTTATATTAGGAGATTTTCCATCTGACTGCGTTCTCTACTTAAAAAAGGATCAAAATGGATTTGTTACTGTGGAATTCAACAATAGTTTGCAGCCCTTCGGCCAGAACCTTTATACTTTGCTTAAAGACGGTTTTTATCTACAAAATGGTACTATTGGAGCTCTAGCCCAGAAAAAAATCAAAAGCATACTCGAAGATGTTCAAATAGTCAAAACTTTTAATTGGAATACTATGTCTAATAAATACTATGCAGAAAGAGAATTAGATCAATGGGCAGAAAATCTAAAAGCTCATAGACGTAAGACTATTAAATATCTTCCTCAAGGAATCATTCGGAATAAGTTAGAGCAAGAAATATCTGTCGCTCTTTCAATTATCGATCATAGACTAAATCCAGAGCAAAAGGAGCATAAAAAACAAGAATTGAGAAAAGATATTGCTCGTTTGCAACGCCAGTTATATGAGTTGGAAAATAGTGAGGAGGGATTACAATGATTCACATTTTACCGCCATGGCAAGGGAAAATGGCAGAAGATATTTGGGCTTTGTATAATTTTTTGTTATATAAAACACTTCCTTTTCAACCAGAAGATTATTTGCCAAAAGATAATCAAGGAGCTTACTACTATCCGAATGGAGACAGGACAAGGCAGAAGGTATATCCGACTCGTCCTTTCAAAACGTTTAGCCTCACTAAAGAATCAAAAGATATACTGACTAAAAAAGGACTTCCAATACCCAACACATTGGAAAACTTGATTAAAATGGTAAGTCCGCAATTACACCAATACCTTTATAAAAATAAGAATATTAAACGGGATAATTTGGTACAATTATTAACCACTCAGACTGACATGGAAACTATTCGGAATAAAAGTCTCAATTTTGAGGCGAAAGAGGGATTATTAAAATTGCTTTTGATAGAAGTTTTTAGATATGATAATTTCAGTAGTAAAAAGCTATTTCCGAAGTTGATACAAATGATGGGAGTTGAGGTATGTCCTTATTGCAATCGTAATTTTACTACGACAACAAGGACTCGCAATGGAATGTATTACCGTCAAAACCAGGTCGACCATTATCGGTCTAAATCTAAATTTCCTTGGTTTGCGTTGACTCTCCCCAACTTTATTCCTGTTTGTGGAAATTGTAATTTAAGAAAAGGTGATGACGAGCAGTTTGTATTATATCCATACCATGAGGAATTTGGTAAACAATATCATTTTCGCACGATTCCCATTTCCGGTATTGGATATTTAACGGGACAGGCAGTCAGTCCGTTTGAATTTGAGGTGAAAATAGAACGAAACTTGAGTGCAGGATCAGAAAGTGATCGAGATTATGAAACGCGTGTTCAAGCGTCTGTTGAAAAATTTGGATTGGATATACTCTATCGCCAGAGCCACAATGCTTATGTCTTAGCAATCTTCGAGCAACGATATGTTTTCAATGATGCCTATTTAGATTCATTAATTGACAGCTTTCCTGATTTATTTAAATGCAGAGAAGAGGCTCGCCAATTGCTTTACATGAAGCAATATGATGAAAATACGCTTGGTGGTGCACCTTTGGCAAAGCTAACACATGATATAGATGAAGAAATCTCAGAGCTGTATAGTACAAAACTGTAATCTTTATCCCGAAGGTGGGTTGATTGATTGTGAACTTCCATGAAAATTAACTCTCGTTTGAGTCAGAAAACGTATGGACGATGGTAAAAATCCCTTGATTTTAGCGGAAAATAGAGATTTTTCTTGAAAAATCGAGGAAATATGGTAGAATATAAGAGAGATAATTAACTCTCGAAAGGAAGCTGCCATGTATTTCGATTTTAAAGTTAAGATACCATCTGGTTTAGCAGGGATTACTCGAAAAAAGATCAAAGGGATCACATACATTTATTACGCATATGAGCATAATTACAGTTCTGAAAAGGGATACACTGTTCCCAAGA